>JAGMZX010000202.1 GCA_018005585.1 Candidatus Hydrogenedentota bacterium
GGGTAGCATACCGAATTCTTGCAGTTGCAGTCAAGTTCGTGGTGCGGCTATGTTGGCGGGACGCGCGGGCGATTGCCGGAACGGAGGTCTGCGCTCGCAGCTATGCGGCAACGTTGCGGCACGGGTGGCCGTGCGCGCACGGGCCGGGGAGGAGTGGTTCTATGGTTTCGGATGCGATGCGGCGGCTCGCGATCCATGGGGGGCCGATGGTGCGCCCCACGCCGTGGACGCCGCGCCGCCTGTTTGATGAGGCGGAGAAACGGGCGGTGTGCGGCCTGTTCGACGCGGCGATGGCGTCGGGCGAGGCATTCGGTTATGACGGCGCGCCGGAGCAGGCGTATTGCCGCGCGTTCGCGGCGTACATGGGCGGGGGCTTCGCGGATGCGGTCAGTTCGGGTTCGGCCGCGGTCTATGTGGCGTTGCGCGCGCTGGCTATCGAGCCGTTCACGGAGGTGATCGTGCCGCCGGTGACGGATATGGGCGGGGTCATGCCTGTGCCCGTGTGCAGTTGCATCCCGGTCGTGGCGGACACCGCCCCGCGCAGCTATCTCGTGGGGCCGGAGCAGATCGCGGACCGGATCACGGAACGCACGAGCGCAATCATCGTGGCGCATATCGCGGGGCTGGCATGCGACATGGACCCGATCATGGACATGGCGCGAGCCCGGGGCATCCCGGTCATCGAGGACTGCGCGCAGGCGCATGGCGCAACCTACAAGGGGCGGCCCGTGGGCGCGTTCGGCGACGTGGCCGCGTTTTCGACGATGTCCGGCAAGCATCACGCGACGGGCGCGCAGGGCGGGGTGGTTTACACGCAGCGCGAGGACCTCTACTGGAAGTCGCGCCGCGCGTCGGACCGGGGCAAGCCGTTCGGTCTCGAGGGCGAGGATACGAACGTCGTCTGCACGCTGAATTTCAATTCGAACGACTTGGCGTGCTCCATCGGCCTGGTTCAATTGCAGAAGCTGCCCGCCATCCTCGAAGGGCGCCGCAAGGCCGCGCGCGCGCTGGCGGAGTGCTGCGAAACGCTGGAAACGGTCCGGGTCGATCTGGGCCTGCCCGATTCCGACGGCGCATTCTGGTTTTTGGTGTTCGAGCTGGACACGGACAAGGTCTCGTGCGGCGTGGCGGCGTTCGCGGCGGCGCTCGAAGCAGAGGGCATGCCGTTCTTCGCGCGGTATACGCAGCCCTTTACGCGCCATCGGTGGTACAGGGAGCGGGCCGTATTCGGATCGAGCGGCTATCCGTGGTCGTGCCCGCTTTACAAAGGCGACCCGGACCGCAAGTACCCCCTGCCGAACATGGATGACGCGCATACGCGGCTGTTCGGGCTGCGTGTTCATGAGAACCTGACGGACGCGGACGTCGAGGACGCGTTTGCGGCGCTGTGCAAGGTGGAGGCGGCCTATCTGAAATAGCGGCTTTTCCGGCCCCGCGAGAAGATTGTTGTTGCTTTTCCGGCGCGGCGCTGATATTTTGGTACCGGTGTTGGTGTTCTGCTCGTGCACCGGCCGAAGAACTCGACGCGCGTCTTCGACGCGTCCGTGGTTCGGTTCTGACGGAATGGGCAAGGGGACAGTCGAAGACAGCGAGCCTATTCAACGGTGAGGACACGCGGGGACGCGAGCGGAGTTCTCTCAGGAGGAGCGCGCCTTGCTCTTGCAGGGCGTGGGGAGATCGCGGTGTGCGGACCTGTGCCCGGGACGGGCATGTGGAAGGAGGAACGACTCATGAAAAGGGTGGCAGGGCAGGTGTGTCTTTTCGCATTGACGGGGGCTCTTCTCCTAAGCGTGGATGTCTGGGGCGACACGTTTGAGGTGGAAAGCGCCTCCAGCGGCGGGGCGGGGTCTTTGCGGGCGGCCATCATGGCGGTAAACGCGGAAACGTCCGGCAACCATCAGATTATCTTTGCGGACTCCTATATGACTGTCAACTTGACGTCCGCGCTGCCCGCGCTCACGTACGCGGGCGGCACGGTCACCATATCCGGCAGCGGCGCGATACTCAACGGCAGCGGTCTGTCCGGTTCGGAAGTCGGCCTCCATTTTCAGGGCGGGCCGGTGTTTCTTGAAGACATGGACATCGTTTATTTCCCCTCTCACGGGATTCAGATCGAGGCGGACGGCTCGGCTGTTGCGCAATGCAAGATCGGCTCGCGGGGCAGCACGGACATGGGGAATGGCGGGAACGGCATTCACGTGAACGGGGCGGTGGATATCACCATTGGCGGCGCGAAAGGCGGCAACGTCATTTCGGGCAACGACTTGAGCGGCATTTACGTGATTGGTTCGGAAGACGTTACGATCACGCGAAACAAGATCGGCCTGAACGATGTCGGGCGCGCCCCGCTGGGCAATGGCCAGTCGGGCATCCAGATTGTCGCATCCGAGCTCTGCCGCGTGGGTTCTTCGAGCACGGCGGACCGCAACTACATAGCGGCGAACGGCGCCGACGGCGTGCTCATCAATGCATCGAATGATTGCTCGGTCAAGGGCAACTACATCGGCATTGACACGCTGCAGGCGGCACAGCCGAATGGCGGCGCGGGCGTACAGGTGGCGGTGGGGCAGGACAACCAAATCGGCGGCACGGTCGCCGACGAAGGCAACGTGATTTCCGGAAACACCGGCAGCGGGATCGTGGTCTCCGAACCTGCATCCGAGACCCGAGTGTTTGGCAACCGGATAGGGACGAACGAGGCTGGCACGTCCGCCATCCCGAACGGTTTCGCGGGCGTGCATCTGGCCGGCGGTTTTCTCAACGAGATAGGCGGCGGCGAGGAAGGCGCCGGGAACACGATCTCGGGCAATGCCCAGGCCGGCGTGCTGGTGCAGAGCATTACGACGGCGAACAGCATCGAGGGGAACTACATCGGAACGGACGCGAATGGGCAGTCCGCCATCCCGAATCTGTACGGCGTGTTTTTTGATCGCGCCTCCAGCAACACCCTGGGCGGCACCGAGCCGGGCGAGGGCAACGTCATCTCCGGCAACACCTCCAGCGGCGTCCGGATGGACGGCACGGAAACGGAAGCTTGTTCGCTGAATTTCGTTCTGGGGAACCGGGTTGGTCTCCGCGCGGACGGCGCGGCCGCGATCCCGAACGGGGCCGAGGGCATCTTGCTCCAGAACGCCGCCAGCAACTTTATCGGCGGCAGCGAACTGGGTTCGGGCAACATCATTTCCGGCAATACTACGAACGGCATATCCATGACCGGCGAATTTGTGGGCGAAAACGTCGTCGCCGGGAACTGGATCGGCCTCGATGGCGGCGGCGCGGCCGCGGTGCCCAACGGCGGGGATGGTGTGCTAGTGCGCGGCGCGGACAACGAAATCGGCGGCATGGACGCGGGCGCAGGCAACATTATTTCCGGCAACACGGGGTGCGGCGTGCGCGTCGACGGCGTGGAAAGCAGCGGCACCATCGTCAAAGGTAATTGGGTCGGCGTGAACGTCGAGGGCACGGCGACGGTACCGAACGAGGCGGCGGGCGTGCTCGTCCAGAGTTCCTCCGATAACGTCATTGGCGGCGCGGAATCCGGCGCGGCAAACTACATCTCTGGAAACACAGGAGGCGGCGTAGAAATCTCGGGCGATGTAACCCCGGTGACCAACAATATTATTCAGGGCAATATCATAGGGCTCCTGCCCAACCCCGAGAAAACGGTAAAATCAAACGGCGGCGCGGGTATCCGTCTCACGGGCCCGGTTTCGGCGACTTTGGTCGGCGGTATGGCCGCGGGGGAACCCAACATCATCGCTTACAGCCTGAACGGCGGTATCTGGCTTAACGCCGGCGCTGCGCAGAACACCTTCACCAGGAACGCGATCTACGGCAATTCCGTGGGGGGCATTGTCCTCGACGCGGGCACGAACGGCGACATCGAGGCACCGCAACTGGTGCAGATTGGCGAAACGATTAGCGGTTACGCGCCGCCGAATAGCGTGGTGGAACTTTTTGCCGACAAGGGGGGCCAGGGTGAGACCTATCTCACGTCTACCACGGCCGATGGCGGCGGTAATTTCACTGTGACGGGCCTGAACCTGATGCCGTACGGTGGCCTGAACATGACCGCCACGTGCACCGATACTACGGGCAACACCTCGGAGTTCAGCGACCCCGGTGCGATTCCGGAAGTGCCCGTGGAGATGTCGATGCTGCGGGATACGCCCGCGCTCTACTATCCGAATCAGGTCATTGAGATCACGGTTCAGTTGACGTACTCGGGCAGTGACCCGCTGACCAACGTGGCCGTCCAGGAAACACCGCCCGCGGGCTGGATGTTCTATGACTATGTGAACGGCCCCGCCCCCGATTCGCAGCCTGGTTCTCTTACTCCGGGCCCCTTCACGTTTGTCTGGAATTCGGCGATTCCATCGTTCCCCATGGAATTCACGTACAGCGTATACGTGCCGCAGACTCAAGTAGGTCAGGTGACCTTCTCGGGAATTGCGGGATATCAGACCGGGGGACCTTATGAGATTCAAACCGAACCCGTTGAATCGGTCATTGAGGAAGGGATACCCGAAATCGTGATGTCGCGCACGGTGAACGCAACGTACTCACCAGGAAATACGTTTGATGTCATCCTGCATTTCGAGTACCTGGCAGGTCCGCCCACGGTCAGCGTGTTCGCGGTGGAAGAGGTTGCGCCTCCCGGCTGGACCTTCGTCGGACTGCTCGCGGGCGACCTGCCCTCCAATGGCCCGGATATTGGTGAGGAAGGCGGGTTCAACTTTAATTACTCGCCCGGAGAAATACCGGCATTCCCGATTGAATTCTCGTATCGCGTCCAGGTCCCGGGCGGTCAAGCGGGAATAGTCAGTTTCTGGGGTCATGCGGGATTCCGGCTCCAGGGCGTAGACAGAGAGTATTTGTCGAACACGGTGTATTCGGACGTGAACCCGCCGGGCGGCGAAGGTGAGGGCGAAGGCGAGGGTGAAGGCGAGGGCGAAGGCGAGGGCGAAGGCGAGGGTGAATGCGCCGATGAATGGCACACAGCCGACCAGGACCACAGCAGCGAGGTGGAACTGACGGAACTGCTGCGCGTCATTCAATTCTACAACTCCGGCGGGTTCCATTGTGCGGACGACCCCGGGTCGACAGAGGACGGATTCGTGCCGGGCGCCGGTGCGAATTACTCCTGCTGTCCGCACGACAGCGACTATGCGCCCAGCGGGCCAGACTGGGCCATTGCGCTTACGGAACTGCTGCGCGTCATTCAATTCTACAACTCGGGCGGTTACCACTACTGCCCGGGCGATGGTACGGAGGACGGTTTCTGCCCGGGGCCGTGAACCGGGCGTAGCACATTCGTGGCGTGCCTTCCGCCAGGCCGGCGAGCCCGGCGGAAGGCCATAGGCGTTTGACGAGGAGAACATTCCGGGATGCGGCGGGGTTCTGGCCGGCGTATGGAACTTATCTCGTCGTGTGGGGAGGACGCGTTGCCGGAATGTTCGCAACGGGACTGTGCGAGGAGGCACGTGTCATGCATATGCTGGGCAGAAACGTGATTCTGATTGCGCTGACGACGGGGGTGGTGCTGGTTCCCTGCGGCTGGGGCGCGGAATTTGAAGTGACCACCGCGGCGGATTCCGGCGCCGGCTCGTTGCGCGCGGCCATCGAGGGCGTCAACGCGCAGAGTTCCGGCGACCATGCAATTACCTTTGCAGCCGACACATATCTCATCAACCTGGCTTCCGCGCTGCCCGCGCTTACGTACGACGGCGGCACGGTTACGATCACGGCCCGCGGCGCCGTGCTCAACGGGAACACGCTTTCCGGCGGCGAAACCGGCTTGCATTTCCAGGGGGGGCCGGTGATTCTGGAAGAGCTGGACGTAATCAACTTTCCCTCTCACGGCATTCATATCGAGGCGCCCGGCTCGCGGGTATCCAAATGCAGTATCGGCACCCGGGGCAGTACGGACATGGGCAATGGCGGCCACGGCATCTATGTCGACCATGCGAACGATGTGACGATCGGCGGGCCGGAAGGCACTAACACCATCTCGGCAAACGGACTCTGCGGCGTTTACGTCGCGTCCAGCACGGGCGTCACGATCAGCCGGAACCGAATCGGGTTGAACAGCGTTGCCCAGGATCCGCTGGGGAACGGGCAGGACGGGATTCGCCTTCTGAGTACAGCCGCATGCATGATTGGCTCGACCGAGGCGGCAGACCGGAATTACATAGGCGCGAACGGCGGCTGCGGGATTCACATGCAGCGGGCCGATAACACGTCCGTTTTTGGAAATTACGTGGGCCTCGATGTTTCACAGGAGCCGCAGCCCAACGCTCTGGACGGCGTGCATGTCATGAATTGCAGCGGCGTCCAAATCGGCGGGTCCGCGGCGCAAAGGAGCAACGTGATTTCCAGCAACGGCGGCAACGGCGTGCTGATCACCGACGGAAGCGCGGACAATCTGGTGGGCGGGAATAGGATTGGCACGAACGCCGCAGGTGCACAAGCCATTCCCAACGGCCTTTGCGGCGTCAATCTCGACGGGGCCGGCACCGGCAATGACATCGGTTGGGAAGTGGAAAGCAGCGGCAACGTGCTCTCGGGCAATTTGCTGGCCGGCATCATGATTCAAGGGGACACGACTAGCACGAATGCAAGAAACAACTTTATCGGCACGGATGCAACCGGGCAGTCGGCAATACCCAATCAGGACGGCGTGGTGATTGACCGGTGCTTGGGCAACGTGATTGGGAGCACTATTGCAGGAGAAGGCAATGTGATTTCCGGCAACACGTCTTACGGTATCCGCATTCAGGGGACGGATACCGAAGGATGTTATCTGAACAGTGCCTCCCACAATATCATTGGGGGCACGGCGGACGGAACGCTCGCGCTCCCGAACGGGGACGGCGGAGTATACGTCTACAGAGCGCCCCAGAATTACATTACGCATAATCTGATTTCGGGCAATGACGGCGAGGGGGTAACGGTCACCGGCGATGTGGGCGAGGGCAATTTCATCTTAGCCAACACGATAGGCCTGAACGGCGCCGGCACGGCCGCGCTGCCGAATACGGGCGACGGCATTCTCATTGAGAGCTATTGGAACAAGATTGGAGGAGCGGACTCGGCTTCGCGCAATACGATTTCGGGCAATGCGATGGCCGGTATCCGTATCAAAGGCGCCAACGCCTATTGGAACGATGTTCAAGGCAACTACATCGGGCTGAACGCGGCCGGAACCGCGGCGGTGCCGAACGGCATGGAAGGGGTGGTGATTACGGATGCGGTGGATAACGCCGTCGGCGGCGCCGAGGCCGGCGCGGGAAATTACATTGCCGGGAATGGTTCACACGGCGTGTCCATCTCAAGCACCGGGTTCCCCACGCAGAACAACAGCGTTCAAGGGAATGTTATCGGGCTGTTGCCCGGGCCGGGCAAGACCGTGAAATCCAATGGCGGCGCGGGGGTGCGGCTCTCGGGCTATATCTCCGCGAATCCCATAGGCGGCGCCGGGGCAGGCGAGGCCAACGTGATCGCGCTCAACGTGCAGGGCGGTATCTGGCTTTCGGACCATGCGCTACGCAATCCCTTCTCCCGGAACGCCATCTACGGCAATCCCGGGGGCGGCATCATTCTCGACCCCGACACCAACGAAAACATAGATGCGCCGCAACTGCTCAGTGTCGGTGGCACAGTCACCGGCACAGCGGCGCCAGGCAGCGTAGTCGAGTTCTTTGCTGACGACGATGGGCAAGGCGAGATCTACGTTACCTCGATCAGCGCCGATGGCACCGGCGAATTCTCCGTCTCCATGGACCTGACGCCCTATGGCGGCATGCATCTGACTGCGACGTGCACCGATGCGGTAATGAACACCTCGGAGTTCAGCGAACCCATGGAGATTCCCGGAGGCGAAGGCGAAGGCGAGGGCGAGGGCGAGGGCGAGGGCGAGGGCGAAGGGGAAGGCGAAGGCGAAGGCGAAGGCGAAGGCGAAGAAACACAACACACGGCGGACCAGGACGGCGATGGGTTCATTGAATTGACGGAACTGTTGCGCGTGATTCAGTTCTACAACTCCGGCGGGTTCCATTGCGCGGACGATCCCGGGTCGACAGAGGACGGATTCGTGCCGGGGCCGGGCGCGAACCATGCGTGCGCGGC
>JAGMZX010000203.1 GCA_018005585.1 Candidatus Hydrogenedentota bacterium
TCGCCCTCGCCCTCGCCCTCACCTTCGCCCTCACCCTCCCCCTCGCCCTCGCCCTCGCCCTCGCCCTCGCCCTCGCCCTCGCCTTCGCCTTCGCCTTCGCCCGGCATCGCACCCGGTGCAAAACCGTCCTCCGTCCCCTCTAATTCGTAATACCCGGGGGAGTTGTAGAACTGGATGCATCGCAACAATTCGTACAGTTCAAGGTGCCAATTGGCGGGCGCATAGTCGCTGTCGTGATATTCGCAATCCAGAGGTCCTGAGCCGGGCGAGTATCCGTCCTCTGTGCCTGGCGAACAGCAGAAACGGGGGGCATTGTAAAACTGTACGACGCGCAGCAGCTCCGTCAGGCTTATGCGCCAGTCGCGGTCCGTATCGGCGCTGTGATAGGCCTGCGCGCGAACACCGCTCAGCATGAGGATCAGGACAACCCAAATCCCTCTTGCGTACCATTGAGCCGTTGCGACCAACATGGATACACCTCGCTTGCTCACCGGGGCCGCTTCCAAGCATTCTAGTCTAATATGGGAGCTTTAGCAAGGGCGCCCGTACGGGCTGATGGCATCTTCTATGCCATCGCCTTGTTATAGGTTTTCAGCGTCTCCCGTGCGGCCCGGTCCCAGGAAAAAAGTGCGGCCCGGGCGCGGCCCTTCTCTCGCAGGGCGTCGCGTGTTGTCTCGTCTTCCGCAATCCTGCGCAGGGCGTCCGCGATGGCCTCCTCATCGTACGGGTCCACGGTCAATGCGCCGTCTCCCACGATCTCGGGGATGCTTGAGGTATCGGAGGTCACCACGGGTGCGCCGCAGGCCATTGCCTCGAGCGGAGGCCAGCCAAATCCCTCGAAAAGACTGGGCCATGCGAACGCGACGGCGTCGCTCAGTAACGCCGGCAGGTGTTCCTCGGCGACAAAACCGGGGAAATGGATGCGCTGCCGGTGCGGCGATGTTTCCGCCGCGGCGCGGACAGGTCCCACTTTCCATCCCTCGCGGCCCGCTATCACCAGGTCGCATGCCGTATCCCGCACGACGGACGACCACGCCGCAATCAGCCGCGGGATGTTCTTGCGCGGTTCCAGCGTGCCCACGTAGAGGAAGTACCGTTCTGGGAGGCCGTAGTGATTCCGGACGGCGTCGCGCGCGGCCCGTGGCGCCGGCTGGAACTCGGGCGACAGGCCATTGTGCACGACGTCGACGCGGTCCTCGGGCAACCCCAGCCACGACAACAGCGAGTCAGCCGTAAACCGCGACACGGCGATCACGCGCCGGGCGCTGCGTGCGGAACGGGGCACCGCGGCGCGGTAGTACCACGCCCGGTTCTGGGCAAACCATTCGGGATGCTCCAGGAAGCTGAGGTCGTGCACCGTGAGGACGCTGCCGGCGGCCGAGGTCAACTCGCCCACATTCGCCGTGTAATGGACCAGTTCGGCTGCGTACCGCCGCGCAATGCCGGGCATGCCTACGTGCATGCTGTAGGCTTTCGACCACGGTCTGCGCCCCGCGGGATGCAAGCGCAGGATTCGGGGGTCCACATCGGCGAGTTTTCGAGATAGATCCTGGTTTCCCGGCAGCACGGCGTGGAGTTCAAGCCCGGCATCGAGCGCCGCCAGCGCGGGAATCAGTTCCTCGACGTAACGTCCCGTACCACTGCGGTTACCCGCCTGCCATGCATCGATGACTACGCGCATCCCGCCGCGACCCTCCGGTATACCGCCAGCGTTCGCCGGGCCGTCTCCTTCCAGGAGAACCGCGCGGCCTGGGCATGGCCCGCCGCGACCATGCGCTCGCGCAACGCGGTGTCTTGCAGCACCTCCGCGATGGCCGTGGCCATCGCTTCCGGAGATTCCGGGTCCGCGTAGCGCGCGGCGTCTCCGCCGGCTTCCGGCAACGCTGCGCGCGGTGTCGTGACGACCGGGCACCCGCACGCCATCGCCTCGAGCACGGGCAGGCCGAAACCTTCGTGGAACGACGGCAGCACGAAAACATCCGCCGCAGCGTAAAACGCGGCCAGCGCCGCGTGGGAAGGCACGTAGCCCAGCCGAGTTATGCGGTCCCCGATGCCCAGCCGTTCCGCAATCGCGGGCACCGGCTCCCGCTGCCAGCCCTCGCGCCCGACCAGCACCAGCCGGTGCGGGATTTTCCCCCTGATGCGGGCGAATGCTTCCAGCAGACCCGTTACGTTCTTTCGGGGCTCGATGACCCCGACAAACAGAATATATGGGTCGCGGAGCCGGTATTCCTCGCGCACGCGCCGAGCCGCTTCCTCGCGCGGCGGCGCGGCGAAGCCCTCGTGCACCGCGCCGTAGGTCACCGTCACCTTCGTCTCGGGAACTCCCAAGAGCTCGACAATGTCCTGCTTGCTTGCCTCCGAACAGGTGAGTATTGCGTCAGCCGCGCGCGCGAAGCGCGGCACGCTCCGCGCAAAGGGACCCACGATTTTCGGACTGCACCATTGGGGCGCACGCAAGAACGTCAGGTCGTAGATTGTCAAGACGCGGCGGGCGCACTGCGTCGGGGGCAGGAAGTAGTTCGTGGCATGAAACACATCGGCGCCGCCCAGCAGTCGATCCACCCGCGGCCGCCCCGTTAACTCCCAAAGCCGGTAAAGCGCGCGCGTGGGAAGAGGCGCGCGCTTGACGGTGCATTTGCCGGACCGCGCAACAGCGCCGGGGGGGCGCAAACCGGTCGCAAGACCGGCAATCTGGTCGTCCTCAAGCAAGGGAACGAGCGCTTGCAGCAAGTAGGCGACGAAATGCCCTACGCCGCTGCGTTGTCCCGACAGCGGCGTCAGATCCATGCCTATGCGCATGTCGTTCCCCTTCAACGCCGTTTACTGAACGCGCCCGCGCGCCCAAGCGCTAACGGAATTATTACACGGACGGGAATCCGGATGCGAATGGCACGAGGCAACGCCTTGCGCATGGCACTGCCTCGCCCTGTCGCCGAACCGGGCATAAGTGTTTTGAATCAAGCCACTTAGCGATTCTCCATCATTGGCATTCAGCGGTGGGGAAGCCTTGACAAGCCCGACGGCTTATGCTAGACTTCGCCTGTTAGCACTCGGCATTAATGAGTGCTAAGAGCAGCGAGGTTACCATGGCGCGGGTACCGGAACCTCTGTCGGAGCGCGAAGAGCAAATCTTGCATGCCGCCGTGCAGACGTACATTGCCACGGCGGAGCCCGTAGGTTCGCGCACGATAGTCAAGCGCTTCGGCATGGATATCAGCCCGGCAACGGTCCGCAACGTGATGGCGGACCTCGAAGAGCGGGGCTATTTGCAGCAGATCCATACCAGTTCCGGCCGGGTGCCCACGGATGCCGGTTATCGCTACTACGTCGACCATTTGATGGAAGTGCAGACCCTGACGCAAGCCGAACGCGAGCATATCGAGCAGGACTTGTCGCGGCGGCTGGATGACGCCGACGCGGTGCTGCGGCAGACCAGCCACTTGCTGGCGCTGGTGTCGCATCAGACGGGCATGGCTGAGGCGCCGAACGAGCATGACGCGCGGGTCCGCCGTCTCGAGCTGCTTCCGGTATCCGCCACGCATATGGCGCTGCTCATCGTAGACAATTTCTCGCGGGTGCATACGCTGACCGTGGATATGAACGAGAGGCTGAGCAACACGGAAGCGCAAGGCCTGGTGCGGTTTCTGAATGAACAGTTGAAGGACACGCCGATTGGCCTGCTGGCGGGCACCCTGCAACAACGTATGCGGGATTACCTGGAGGAACAGCGGCGCCTGGCCGAGCGGGCGCTGCGTCTGCTTCATTTGCTTCCCGTGGAAACGCACCGGCAATTGTTTCTCGAAGGCGCGACGCAAATCTTCGAGCAGCCGGAGTTCCGTGACGTCACGCGCGCGAAGGAACTCCTCGGCTTCTTCGAGGAGCGCCACCGCCTCGCGGACCTGCTGCGCGCAAGCATCAACGATGAGAACGGACCGCGTACGCGCGTGCTCATCGGCGCCGAAGCGCGCGACCAGGGCATGGACGAACTCAGCGTAGTCGCATCGCCCTATCGCGTAGGCGACAAGACGGTGGGCGTGGTAGGCGTGCTGGGTCCCCGGCGCATGCCCTACTCGCGGTTTACCGCACTGGTGGACTACACGGCGGACATGGTGGGCAGACTGCTCACCCGGCTCAGCCGTTGACAGGTGGTGGCGCGGGCGCTTCGCCCCGGGTGCGGGCGTGGCATTATGCAACGCCCGGGCGGCGGGGGCGTATCGCTCGTGCAAACGCATGGGCAAGATGCCCATGCCGGGAAAGCGTGGAGGTGTTTGCCCGCTCATGGCGGACATGGCAGCAGCACAATAGAACGACAGGGCGATGAAAAAAACAGAGAAAACAGAACTTGAAAAGAGACTGGAGGCGGAAATAGCCGCGGCCGCGGCCGGGGCGCAGCAGGAACCCGCGCCGCCCGCTTCTCCGGAAAGCGAGAATGGAGCGCCTGCGCCCGCGCCCTCTCTTGAAGAACAGGTTGCGGCTCTTTCCGCCGAACGGGACGGCCTGAAGGACCAATTCCTGCGCGCTCTCGCGGACCTGGACAACTTTCGCAAGCGCGCGGCGCGCGATATGGAACGCGTGCGCAAGACCGCGGCGGAGGACCTGACCCGGGACCTGCTGCCGGTGCTTGATAATCTTGAGCGCGCACTCGCGCACGCGGGCGACACGACGGACGGCTTCGCTCAGGGCGTGCAGATGGTGCATAAGCAACTCTGGGAGGCGCTGGCGGCGCGCGGCCTCGAACGGATTCCCGCACTCGGGGAAACGTTCGACCCGAACGTGCATGAAGCGCTCGCGCTGCAGCCGTCGGAGGAATATCCTGAAAACACCGTGATGGCGGAGTGGCAGCGCGGCTATCGCATGGGCGGTCTCGTGCTGCGCCCCTCGCGCGTCGTAGTCAGCAGCGGTCCGCCGCAGGACAGCGCCGGCGCGCCCGGCGGAGCGATGCAACAGGAAAGCGAAACCTAACGTCCTTGGGGACGATAATGAGACGAAGGAGGTTCGGAGCGTCATGGGTAAGGTCATCGGCATCGATTTGGGCACCACGAACTCGTGCGTAGCCGTCATGGAAGGCGGCGAGCCGGTTGTCATCGCGAATACGGAAGGCGCGCGCACGACGCCGTCCATGGTGGCATTTACACGCGACGGCGAGCGGCTCGTCGGCGCCGCGGCGAAGCGTCAGGCTGTGACCAATCCGCAAAACACGGTCTATTCCATCAAGCGATTCATGGGCCGCCGCCATTCGGAGGTGGCCGAAGAAGAGAAGACGGTGCCCTACAAGGTCACCGCGACTTCTTCCGGCGACTGCCAGGTCGAGGTCATGGGCAAGACCTGCCGGCCGCCTGAAATCTCCGCCATGATTCTGCAGAAGATGCGTGAGACCGCGGAATCGTACCTCGGCGCGAAGGTCGAAAAGGCGGTGGTCACCGTGCCCGCGTATTTCAACGACGCACAGCGGCAGGCCACGAAAGACGCGGGCCGCATTGCGGGCCTTGAAGTGCTGCGCATCATCAATGAACCCACGGCCGCCGCGCTTGCCTACGGCCTCGACCGCAAGAAGGACGAGAAGGTCGCCGTGTACGACCTGGGCGGCGGCACGTTCGACATCTCGATCCTTGCTATCGGCGACGACAGCTTCGAGGTGCTCTCGACGAACGGCGACACGCACCTGGGCGGCGACAATTTCGACCAGCGCATTATCGACTGGCTCGCGGATGAGTTCATGCGCGATGCGGGCATTGACTTGCGCAAGGACCCGATGGCGCTGCAGCGGTTGAAGGAAGCCGCGGAAAAAGCGAAGTGCGAGCTATCGTCCACGCTTTCCACCGATGTCAACCTGCCGTTCATCACGGCGGATGCCTCCGGACCGAAACACCTGAACTACACGCTGACGCGCGCGAAACTCGAACAATTGTGCGACGATCTGCTCCAACGCACGAAAAACCCGTGCTATCGCGCCATAGAAGATGCGAACGTGCGGCCTTCGGACATCGACGAGGTCATTCTCGTCGGCGGCATGACCCGCATGCCCGCGGTCGGTAGCATCGTCAAGGAAATCTTCGGCAAAGAGCCGCATCGCGGCGTGAATCCCGACGAAGTGGTGGCCGTCGGCGCGGCCATCCAGGCAGGGGTGCTGGCCGGCGAGGTCAAGGATCTGCTCCTGCTCGACGTCACGCCGCTGTCGCTCGGTATCGAGACGCTCGGCGGCGTCTGCACGCGCCTGATCGAGCGCAACACGACCATTCCCGTAACGAAGCGGCAGGTCTTCTCGACCGCGTCCGACAGTCAGACCGCCGTGACCATCCACGTGCTGCAGGGCGAACGGGAAATGGCGTCGGATAACCGCACCCTCGGCAGGTTCAACTTGGAAGGCATTCCGCCGGCGCCGCGCGGCATCCCGCAGATCGAGGTATCTTTCGATATCGATGCCGACGGCATCCTGCATGTCTCGGCGAAGGACCTCGGCACGGGCCGGGAGCAGAAGATACGCATCGAATCGTCGAGCGGGCTCAACGAGAGCGAGATTCAGCGCATGGTGAAGGATGCGGAGCAGCATCAGGAGGACGACAAGCGCAAGAGGCGGGCCGTCGAAGTGCGCAACAACGCCGACGCGCTGTTGTACGCCTCGGAAAAGAGCTTGCGCGAGCACGGCGACAAGGTGAGCGAGGAGGACAGGTCACGCGTGAGCGCCGCCATCGAGAAGCTGCGCAGCGCCAAAGACGGAAGCGACATCGACGCTATCGAAGCCGCGATGAACGGCCTGACAGAGGCGTCGCACAAGCTTGCCGAGGCCATCTACGCCGAGGCCGCGGCGCGGCAACAGGCCGCGGGCGCAGGCGCGGCCGGGCAAGCGTCATCCGGCCCCGAGTTCGTGGAACCGGGCGGCGGCGCGCAGAAGAGCGCCGGGAAGCAAGATACCGTTGACGCGGACTTCACCGTTGTGGACGATGACGGCAAGGGCAAGAAGGGCTGACGCCGGGAACAGGCGCACGACCCTGAGGCAGCACGGGCGGAAACCGGTGACGATGACCAGACTGGCGCAGTAGAGTATGCCGCAACGCGATCCATACGAAGTACTGAGTGTCGCGCGCGAGGCCTCGCAGGACGAAATTCGCAGGGCCTATCTCAAACTCGCGCACAAATACCACCCGGACAAGACGGGCGGCGACAAGCAGGCCGAAGAAAAGCTCAAGGAAATCAACGCGGCCTACGACATCTTGAAAAACCCCGAGAAGCGCGCCAAATTCGACCGGTTTGGGTCGGTTGACGGCCAGACCTTCCCGGGCGGATTCGAAGGGTTCGGCGGGCTCAGCGGTTTTGAGTCGCCCATCGACGACTTTTTCGACATGATCTTCGGCAAGGGCGGCCGGCGCGGGGGGCGCGCGCGCCCGCAGCAGGGCAATGACCTCGAACTGCGGCTCACGGCAACGCTGCGGGAAGCCGCCGCGGGCGTGAAGAAGACGCTGCGGTTCTCGCGCATGGAGAACTGCGATGAATGCCGCGGCACCGGCGCGGCAGCCGGATCGCGCCCTGAGCCGTGTTCTCAATGCCAGGGCGCGGGCCAGGTCCGCGTCGCCCACGGGTTCTTCAGCGTGTCGCGCACGTGTCCGCGTTGCGGCGGCGCGGGCAGCATCATCGGCAGGCCGTGCCGGCGCTGCAACGGGCAGGCGCGCGTCAAGGTCAGCCGCGAGATTAACGTCGATGTGCCGGCCGGAGTCGATACAGGTTCGCGGCTGCGCATCCAGGGGGAGGGCGAGCCGGGCCTGTACGGCGGGCCGCGCGGCGACCTGTTCATCCACATGGAGGTCGCACCTGACCCCGTTTTCAGGCGGGAAGGCACTACCATCTTCTGTGAGGCGCCCATCACGATCACTCAGGCGGCGCTTGGCGATACGATCCGCGTGCCGACGCTGCAGGGCGAAGCGGATCTGCGCATTCCCGCGGGCACGCAATCCGGGACCGACCTGCGCCTGCGCGGCTATGGCCTGCCCGACCTGCGCGGCTACCAGCAAGGCGACCAAATCGTGCGCGTCGTGGTCGAGACTCCCGTCAAACTCAGCCGGCGCCAGCGCGAACTGCTCGAAGA
>JAGMZX010000204.1 GCA_018005585.1 Candidatus Hydrogenedentota bacterium
GGAGGGCGAGGGCGAGGGCGAGGGCGAGGGTGAGGGGGAAGGTGAAGGCGAAGGCGAGGGCGAAGGCGAGGGGGAAGGCGAAGGCGAAGGCGATCCCTGCTCGGATGCGTATCATTCCGCGGACCAGGAACAGGACGGGCGTGTCCGCCTGTCGGAACTCCTGCGGGTCATTCAAATCTACAACAGCACAGGATTCCAATGCGCGCCTGCGCCGGACGACACTGAGGACGGGTATCTGCCGGGAGCGGGGCCGGCGCACGACTGCTGTCCGCATGATGGCGACTATCGCGCGCCGGGCCCAGACTGGCGCATCGACCTGTACGAACTCCTGCGCGTCATCCAGTTCTACAATTCCGGCGGCTACCATTATTGCCCGGCGGAAGGCACGGAAGACGGTTTCTGCGCTGGTCCGTGATGCCGGACGGGTCTATCGTTCGTCCAGCGGCGGCACCGCGCGCTGCGCCTGACCGACGTATTCGCTGAGCGGCCGGTAGAGCCGGTTGCCACGCGACTGTTCCAGGTAATGGGCGCTCCACCCGCTGACGCGGGCCGACACGAAGATCGGCGTGAACAAGTCTATGGGCAATCCCATGAGGTGATACGTCAGGCCGCAAGGATAATCCACGTTCGGGTAGATGTTCTTGAGCCTCCGCACGGGATCCTTGATGGCGTCGTAGATTTTCAGCCAGCGATCCTGGCCCTTCTTGTGCGCCAGCTTGCGCATCTTGTGCTCGAGGATCTCCGCCCGATGGTCGCCGTGCCGGTACACGCGGTGGCCGAATCCCATGATCTTCTCTTTGCGGTCAAGTGCCTCGCGCACCCAATTGTCCGCGTCTTCCGGCGTTTCGAAGCGCATGAGCATCCGCATGGCCGCCTCATTCGCGCCGCCGTGCAGGGGACCCTTCAGCGCGCCGATCGCGCCGGCTACGGCTGAGATCAGGTCCGATTCCGTCGAGCAGATCACCCGGCAGGTGAACGTGCTCGCATTGAATTCGTGCTCCGCGTAAAGGACCAGCGTCAAATCGAGGAGGTCCACCGCCATGTCGTCCGGTTCTTCGCCAAACAACAGGTAAAGCATCTGCGCCGCATGCGACAGACCCCGGCGCGGCTTCAACGGTTCCTCTCCGTTGATGAGCCGGTGCCGAGCGGCGATCAGACTCGGAATCTGCGCTGTCAGCCAGAGGGCGCGCTGGCGTGTCGCCTCGTCGTCTCGGGCCTCGATCGGGTCGAAGTGGCCCGCGAACGATACCATCGTGCGGACCACGTCCATCATCGGCACATGCGGCGGGATGTGTTGCAGGACGTGGTAGACCGGCTCGGGCAGCGCCCGGAAGTCATCAAGGCGGTCCATGATGTATTGCAGCCGATCGTCGCCCGGCAATTCACCATAGAGCATGAGATGTAACACTTCTTCGAAGGTCGTTTTCTCGGCCAGTTCCTGAATCGGGTAGCCGCGATACAGCAGTTTGCCCTGGTCCACGCAGGAGACCCGGGTCTGGCCTGCTACTACCCCTTCGAGGCCCGGACTGCAGATGGTATCCGTGACCATGCGTGTTCTCCCATTGATGCCCAAGCGGCGCGCCTTGATCTCCCATGGCCGCGAAAATGCGCGCCCGCACGGAGAATCACGGCTGACTGCGTCAATGAAACGGGGGGGAGTGCACACGATACGCCTTGGCGTGCCGAGGCGAGCCCACCGCGCCTTGTACACGGAACAAGCGGGCATCGCGTTTTCTTCCTTGCGTCGAAACGGGACACGCCGGGCGGGCCGGCCGGCCTTGAGGCGAGAGTCCGTGGCGCCGTCAGGTGAGCACGGCGACGATAATCTGCGCGAACACGGTCATGAGAATCAGCGCGACGGGGTAGGCGGTAGCATAGCTGATGGCCGTGGCATCGGAATCCGTGTGGCTCGCAAGGGCGCCGAGTCCTGGCGTCGAGGTCATGCTCCCGCAGATGCCGCCAAGCGTTTCGAGCAGGGACAGTTTCAGCACCTTGCGGGCAAAAACGTAGCCCGCCGCCATCGGCAACGTGGTAACCAGCGCGCCCATGAACAGCAGCAGCGGCCCGTGCGCGCGCAGCACGTCGAGGAAACCCTCGCCCGCTTTCGCGCCGGCCGCGGCGAGGAAGAAGACGAGTCCGGCTTCCGTCATGAGCAGGCGCGCGGCGCGCGGCATGTGGCCGCGGATGCGCCCGATGCCGCCGAAATGGCCCAGCACGAGCGCCACGAGCAGCGGTCCGCCCGCGAGCCCAAGCGTAAACGGCTTCATGCCGGGCAGCGCGACCGGCGTCATTCCGAGCAATACGCCCGCAATGATCCCCGCGGATAACGAGATCAGGTCCGTCTCGTCGAGGACACGCGTGCGGTGCCCCGCGAACGCCGCAAACTCTTTCAGATGCTCCGGCTCGCCCACGGCGTAGAGCACGTCCGCGCGCTGGACCAGCGTCTCCGCATCAGGGATGAATCCTATGTCCTGACGGATTGTGCGCGAGATGGTGATGCCGAATTTGTTGATCAGGTTCAGTTCGCGCAGGCTTTTGCCCACGACCTCCGGAGACGTAGCCACGACCTGCATCAGCTCCGACGCCGTATCCACGTAGTAGCGCCGGTCGCTACGGCGCCCCAGGAAGTCCGCCAGGTCCCGCAGCCGGTCCTCGTGGCCTACGGCGAACACGTGCATGCCCTGTCCGAAGGCGCAATCGGGCGCTATCGGCACGAGGCGCTCGCCTTGGAGCACGCGCGAAATCTGGCAGCGCGACGCGTTGACGAAGGGGACCTCGTGGACCTTGCGGCCCATGACAGAGGGGTTCAACACTTCGATCAGCATCCGCTGGATGCGCGCCCTGTCCGGGTCGGATGCGGCCTGTTTCCGCCCCTCCGCTTCCAGATCGGCGCGCAGCAGCCGCGGCAGCAGTTGCACGAACAGGACTACGCCGATGACGCCGAAGGGATAGGCAATGCCATAGCCGATGGATGCCGCCGGGTCGTCGTTCAGCAGGGACAGCGCCGCGGCAAGGCCCGGCGTGCTCGTCAGGGCGCCCGCGAAAACACCCGAAGCCAGCGCTGCGGGCACGCCCGCGAGCAGCGCGAACGCGACTGTGACGGCGGCGCCCGACGCCACCACGAGCACGCTGAGCTTGGCCAATTCCGCGCCGCTCCGGAAGAATGCGCGGAAGAAGCTGGGACCGGCGCTGAGTCCTACGCAATAGACGAACAGGACCAGCCCGAAATTACCCAACTCCTTGGGCAAGGTGCAGCCGAAGGCCCCGAAGACGATGGCCACGAAGATGACGCCGCTGCTGCCGAGCGACACGCCGTAGACTTTCACGGTGCCCAGCAGCATGCCCAGCCCGATGACCGCGAAGACTGCGGTGATCGGGTGGTCGAGCAGCAACCGCGGCAGCGAGACGGGCGCTTCGTCCGGCGGGGTTTCAGATTCTGCGGCGAACCCGGCCGCGGCGCAGACAAACGTCAAGAGCAACAACGCGAATGTGAGAGAATACTTCATCGGCGAATCCGGCTGGCTGTGCGCGAGCCTGTGTGCGCGCCGCGGGAAAGCAGCGCAACGAAGAGGTATCCTAACGCACGCGGGCCGTACGCCGCCAGCGGCGAGACGCGGGCGCCCGGCGCCGGGGGATCAGTCGAGGCGGATGTCCTGTTTCTCGAACCAGGCCTTCAGATCGGCCATGTGCGAATCCACCACCTGCCGGTCATAGTCGCTTTCGAGCTTGTCGATGAGCTCCGCGAGTTCCGGGCGTTTCCGGATAATCTTGTTCAATTGCTTCTCGAACTCAGCGCTCATGAAGTGCAGGTCGTCGGTGCGGATGCTCAAGTCCAGCAACTGGCCCAGCTTCTGCACCGCCGCCTCGATGCATTTCACATTGTGCCCCTGCACGTATGCCGGAATTTCCGTGATGAGGCTCAACATCTCGATGCCGTACTCCGGGCAGCGCGCGGTCAAGTAGGTGATGAAGCTCGCAGGCCCCGCATAATTCGAGGGTTCGAGGTCGTGCTGTTGCAGCAGCGGTTTCAGAGACGCGTCCGATACGGAAGAGAAGAACCGCGGCAGACGCGTGTGCGGCGCGACCCCCGCCACGCTGCCCACGAAGAAGATCCGCGTTACGCCGAACGTGGCGGCGATGTGGAAGATGCAGTCGGCGAACGTCTTCCAGCGCAGGTTGGGCTCCCGTCCCTGAAACAGAATCAGATTGTGCTCCGGACAGGCGTAAAAGGTGTTGGCCGGCTCGTCGAAGGTCGTGACAAGGCCGTCCTCGATGCGCGCATGGGGCCGGAACAGCGCGGCTATCTCCATCGGGCCGGGCACGTTGTAGACGAAGAAGTGTTGCGGGTGAATAACGGCCATTTCCGCCATCTGATAGCGCGAGACCAGGTACTCGACGGTCCCCGTCGACACATCGCCTCCGTCCATCCACCCGGAGAAGCCGAGCACCAGCCGCGCCTCCGAGAAGGTCGGTTCGCGATGTATTGTCAGCGGAAGCGCCATAAAGCCGTACTATACCTCCCTACTATCGGCGGCCAACCCGCCGCCGGACGTGTCGGACTTCCCCCCCGAAGGGGAAAGCCGGACCTGTCCACATAGACTGTAACCCAGAAACTCGAATCCCGCAAGCACGGGGAAGGTTCCGCGGCACGGGCATCTTGCCCATGTTCTTCTGGAGGTTTCCCACGCGTCTAGAAAATCCCGCGCTCGTCGCGGACGCCGCGGCTCAGCCGCTCCCGCGGCAGTTGCACGTTGATTTCCCCCAATGCCCCGCTGTCCATGCCGGGGATGCGCGCGACGCACTCGAGAAAACGCGCGCTTTCGGCCTCCGCGACGACACCGTCCGTTAACATGCGGAATTTGCGCACATAATCGGGTCGCCGCCACGGCGACGCGCCCAGCGAATGCGCATTCGCGACCGCAAGCTCATCCACGAGCCGCGTCCCGTCCCGTAATACCATCTCGACGCGCCCGCCGAAAGCTTTCTCGCTTGGGTCGTGCGCGTGGTACCGCCGCGTCCATTCGGGGTCCTCGACGGTCTTGATCTTACCCCACAGCGCCACGGTGTCCGGCCGCGCGGCCCGTTCCGGCGCGTAGCTGTCCACGTGATGCCAGCGCCCGTCCTGCAGCGCCACGGCGAAGATGTACATGATGCTGTGGTCGAGCGTTTCGCGGCTCGCGCGCGGGTCGAACTTCTGCGGATCGTTCGATCCCGTGCCGATGACGTAGTGCGTGTGATGGCTCGTGTGGATCACGACGGATTCGACTGCGCGGAAGTCCGCGATGCGCTCGCGCATGCGGAACGCGAGGTCGATCAGCGCCTGGCTCTGGTATTCCGCGCTGTGCTCCTTCGTGTATGACTCCAGAATGGCCCGTTTCGGCTCGCCCGGCTCCGGCAGCGGCACGCGGTAGCAGGCGTCCGGCCCGTCGAGCATGTACGCGATGACGCTATCCTCGCCTTCATAGACAGGCGAGGGCGCCTTTTCGCCGCGCATCGCGCGGTCCACCGCCTCGACGGCCAGTTTGCCCGCGTGCGCGGGCGCGTAGGCCTTCCAGCTCGAGATTTCGCCCTTGCGCGACTGCCGCGTCGTGAACGACACGTGCACCGCCTGCTGCACCGCCTGATAAATCGTGTCCGCGTCGAGCCGCAGCATCGCGCCGATGCCCGCCGCCTGCGCGGGACACAGGTGCGCGATGTGGTCCTTCTTGTGTTTATGCAGGCAGATGCCCTTCACCAGGTTTATCTGGGTTTCATAGCCCGTGAGGATGCCGCGCAACAGGTCGCGGCCCGTCAGGCCGAAGCGCGCCGCGCACTGTTGCGCCACGGCGAGAATCGGCGGGATATTGTCGCCCGGGTGCGAGTAATCCGCCGCGAGGAACGTGTCGTGCCAGTCCAGTTCGCGCACCGCCGTGCCGTTCGCCCATGCCGCCCATGCCGCGTCGAAGCCCTGGTCGTTCGGCAGGCCCAAGACCCGCGCGCCGCCCGGCCGCGGATGCGCCAGCGCCTGGCTGCGCGCGTTCGCCACCGGCGCGCGGTTGACCGCCGCAACGGCGACCGACGCATTGTCGATGATGCGGTTCAGCACCATTTCGACCGCTGCATCGTCCAGCGGCGCGCTGTCCGCCGCGACCCGCGCAATCTTCCACGCAAGTTGCTCGTCCTTCGGCAACTTCGCCTTCGACGGATAGACCCGGACCTCGTGCATCTGCATCGCTGCGTTTCTCCACGCGCCCCCACGGATGTAGCTTCGGGCACCTTAACACCGCACACTGCCGCAACTATGCCCGAATCCGCCCGCAAATGACATTTAGGGACTGGTTCAAGTGAGTCCTCGAGACCCGCCTGTCTCCGAGTCGCATACCGCGCTGCCATGTCGATGAGGCCCTCATTTGCGTCATAGACAGCCTGACTCGCCGTCACGGTCGCATTCGTTCAAGCTAACGGACTGCTGGTCGGCACCGGGCCGGTCCAGGCCGCTCATGCACGTGTTCCGCCTGGGCGAACCGGCCATAGCGCGTCAGCGTTTCGGCGGCATGGCGCACGGCGCGCACGTCGTTCTCGTACAGGCACCGCTCCGGCATCGCCGGGAGCATCCCGTGCGCGAGCACCTTGTCCGACCAGTATTCGCGTTCGGCAAAATCCTTGCGTTTGCGCGCGTCCTCGAGGAGCATCACCCGCGCCAGCGGCACGTCGGGCGTATGCAGGAAAAGTCACTTTTGACTTTCCACGGGGCCTTCGGGTTGGTTCGCGTACATCTCCTTGGGCGGGGTGAGCGTGCTGCCGATTCGGGCGTTCTGCCTGCGGGAGGCTTCGATCTGATCCCGGTGCTCCAGGTAGTACTCGCGGAGGTTGACTGTCTGCATACAACCATACGCGTTTGGCCCCTCCGGAGGTTTTTCAATACATTGAGAGTAGGTAAAGTCCGTAGAGTTTCCATCATAGCTGTAGGTCAAGACGCGCTCTGAGGACCACAATCCGGTGCCTTCCCAGAGTTTGTACTGCTCATTCCACGTGTAATGGCTAATATCGAAGTTCATTACGCGGCCAGAAGGGCCGCAACTGACCATGATTCCGGGTATGGATTGGGCGTCAATCGACAGAAAGCCCATCACACGCGGCGTAACGCCGAGATGGGAGTTGCCCCTCGGGGAAAAGAAATGCTCGCGATAGAGATTACCTGCGTGGACCGTCCCATCGGAAGATACAATGACCGCATATAAGGATGGGCACTCCCTGACGTTAATCGTACTACTCATGCTAACCTTGCGGACGGTGCGGAACGAATTCTGAAAGACATGTACTCTTGGTCCAGAAGCGCAAACATATGTCTGGTAAAGGACGACTACCTCGTTGTCTTCGGTTAACCATTCTTCATCGGACATTGCCACATCCGTCACTCCACGAACACCTGGAATATCGTCCTCTGCAAAACGTGTCGGCCATTCTGACCAGCTCAATCTGCCTTGGGTTGAGGCAATAATGGCGTCGAGCGACATCCCTTTTTGAAATCCGCCCCAGACCATTCCCTTCACCGCCGTATCCATCTCGGTCATGCGATCATTCTCGAACCGCATGACACATATAGCATACTCCTCTGTTCCGATGTTGAAGGGATTGCTCCGTGCCGGTTTGCCGATCTCCGAAAGGCCCCGTGCAACGATATCCTTCACATTCGAAAGTTGCTCGCGAAACGATAGGGCGGATGGGTGGTCCTCTTCTGATGCCTCCTGTGCATACCCGGAAACGACAAATGTTGCGAGTAAGAGCAGGATTGCTGGTTTCGTTGCATTATTCATTGTGAAGCGCCTTCTCTTCGTAGCTCCTATGGGCACGGGGAACCGCAATACTCCTGATCAATAGCCTGGTCTGCGTACCGCGGCGCGCGGTTCGTCAGCATGTTTTCGTAGCCCGCGTCACCCCAAGTTGAGATGTGGTACACGTTGCCTCCCTGATCCCTAACGCCGTCGTTATTGTAATCCCGGTATCCCTGAGTTCGGCTCCCGTGGGGAACATAGCCCATCTCTACCCATCCGGGCGGCGGACGAAAACCCGCTGTCTGAGGCA
>JAGMZX010000205.1 GCA_018005585.1 Candidatus Hydrogenedentota bacterium
CATGTTCTCGCGATTCACCCGTGTCCAGACCGGAAAGAGGCGCGTCGCGGGTCAACTCGTGAAGAAAGAGGTCAATTCACGCAATAATGCCGGCACGTCGTATTGGCTCGGCTCGACCTGAACGTCCAGCCCGCATTCGCGCGCGGTCTTGGTCGTGACCGGGCCAATCGAAGCGAATACAGCGCGTGACTTGAGCGTTTCGAGCCGGTTGCCCTGCAATCGCGCGCAGAAATGCTTCACCGTCGACGAACTTGTAAACACGACAACGTCCGGTTCAAAAGCCATCAACGCTTCGACGGTTTCTTCCGGAATCCGCGGCGCGAGAGTCTCATATACAACGATTTCACGCGTTTCCGCGCCGCCTTCCCGCAGCGCGCCGGGCAGGCCGGATTTCGCGAGGTTCCCGCGCGGCAGCAAGAAGCGCTTGCCGCGAAAATCCCCTTCGCGCTCCAGCAACGCCGCCAAGACGCCGCTCGCGGCCTGCTCTTTCGCGACGAGGTCCACCGCGATATCGCGCTGCTCAATCTCGGCTGCCGTCGCCGGACCGATCGCGCAAACGCGGGGCACCGCATAATCGCCCAACGTCAGGCCTCGCATCGCAAGGGATTCGAAGAAGTACTTGACGCCATTCACGCTCGTAAACACGACCCAATCCGCGGGCGCGGGAGCGGGCCAGGTCTCGGGCATAGTCCCTTTCATTTCGATTGTGGAAAACGCGAAGGTCGACGCGCCCAAATCCTCCAGGGCCTGCACAAGGTCACTGGCCTGCGATTGTGCGCGAGTGACCACGATGCGCTTGCCGCTGAGCGGCTTGCCCGCGGCCAGGCCGAGCTTTGCGGCCCTCTGCACAAACGCGGCCGCGCCCATCCCGAGCAGCACTTCCGCGGCGCGCTGTCCCAACGCTTCCGCATCCTCCAAGCGCCCCTCGGCCTCCGTGCGCAGCACGCGCCCGCCATCCGGGTCGCAGATGCCCGCGTACAACCGGAGCCGTTCTCCCTCCGCGCGGCCCAGCGCACCAACCGGCGTTTGGCAACCGCCGCCCAGCGCGGCGAGCAAGGACCGCTCCGCCGTAATCTCCGCCGCGGCCACATCATCGTGTAGAAACGAAAGAAGCGCGGCGACCCGTTCATCGCCCGCACGGATTTCGATGCCGAGCGCGCCTTGGCCCACGGCGGACAACATAACCCCGGGCGGCAATTCCTGCGTGATGGCGCGGCTCTCGCCCAGGCGGCGCAATCCGGCGGTGGCCAGTACGGCGGCATCCAAGTCGCCGTCGCTGACGCGCCGGAGCCGCGTCGGCACGTTGCCGCGCAGGTCCACGACGTCCAGGTCGGGACGCACGGCGATCAATTGCAGACGGCGGCGCAGGCTGGAAGTCCCCACGCGCGCGCCGCGCGGCAGTTGGTCCAGCCGCGCGCCGCCCCGCGAGACGAGCGCGTCGCGCGGGTCTTCCCGCACCGGCACCGCCCCGAGCGCAAGGCCATCCGGCAACTCGGTCGGCAGGTCCTTCAGACTGTGTACGGCCAGGTCGATGCGCCCGTCGAGCAGTGCAATTTCCAGTTCCTTCGTGAAGAGGCCTTTACCCCCGATTTGAGCCAGGGGAACATCGCGGATCTTGTCGCCGCGCGTTGAGATGTGCTCGATGACGACCTCACAATCCGGCCATTGCGCGCGCATTTGCGCCGCCACCCATTCGCTCTGCGTCCGCGCGAGCAGGCTGCCGCGGGTCCCTATCACGAGCCTCGCCATCAGAAGTCATCCTTCAATCCGAAAAGGCGCTTGATCAACGACAGGGCGCGGCCCGAATCATCCTCCGTGACTTCCTGTTTCAGTTGCGTCATGGGCCGCTGCAATATGGTATTGACGATGCGTTTTGTGAGGTACTCGACCTCTTCCCGCTGCTTCTCGCTGAGGTCGGGCAGCGCGTGCAGCGTCTTCTGCAATTCCCGCTCGCGAATGACGTTCAGTTCGTTCGCCATCGACACGATCGCCGGCTCGGCGCGCAGCCCCTTTCGCCACCGCATGAAGTTGTCCACCTGCCGGGATACCATCTCGACGCATGCGGTCATCTCCGCGCGCCGCGCCTCCAGGTTCTGGTCGGCAACCTGCTGCAGTGCGTCCAGGTCATACAGGTAGACATTGTCCAATTGGTTCACCGCGGGGTCGATATCGCGTGGCACCGCGATGTCGACGACAAACATAGGCTCGTGGTTGCGCTCGCGCAGCGCGCGCTGAAAATCCGCCGGGCCGAGGATAGGTTCCTCCGCGGCCGTTGAACTGATGACAATATCCGCGAGGGCAAGGCATTCGCGCAAACGGTCAAACCCGAAAGGCTCGCCCCTGAACCGTTCCGCGAGTTTCCGCGCCCGGTCAATATTCCGGTTCGCGAGCAGGACGCGGCCCACGCCGCGCGCAATGAGCGTTTTCAACGTCAACTGGCCGGTTTCACCCGACCCGATCACCATGACTGCCTTCGTGCCGAGTTCGCCGAAGACCTGCGTGGCCAGGTCCACCGCCACGGAAGGCACGGATACCTTTCCCAAGCCAATATTGGTCTGGGTGCGCACATCCTTGGCCACTTTGAGCGCGCGCTGGAACAACGCGTTGAGAATCTTGTCGGTCGTCTGCGCGGCCTGCGCGGTAAGATAGGCGTCCTGCACCTGACCGAGCACCTGCGCCTCGCCCACCACCATGCTGTCGAGGCTGCACGCCACGCGAAACAGGTGCGCCACCGCCTCCGCGCCCGCCAGTTCGTAGAGCGACGGGCGGAACATATCGAGAGGCACGTCATGCCATTCGGACAGGAAACCGCGGCAGGCGGCGTGCAATTCCTCGGCCGGACCGGGGTCGCGGACATATAGCTCGACGCGGTTGCAGGTGCTCAGGATCACGGCGCCGCCATCGGGCAAACGCTTCTTCAGCGCGCGCAATGCCGCCTCAAGGCGCGCCTCGGGAAACGCGAGCCGTTCACGCAACGCCAGGGGACTGGTGTGGTGACTGATGCCGGTCAAGGCAATCGTCATGCCGCGCCTCCCCAGAAGTTGTAGTTGGTCAGTCCCAAAACGTTGAGGAAAAGATATACGAAGAGCAGCAGGCCAAACCCCCAGAAAACACAGTACGCGAGCTTCGGCCCGCGCAGCCAGCCGCGCGCCCTCGCGTGATAGCTGAAACTATAGAGCAACGCCATCACCAGTGACAGCACAATCTTCGGCGAAAGCCACCAGGTGTCGCTCAGCGAACTGCTGTCGTACCACGCCCAGAACAGGCCAAGCCAGAGCGTCACCACGAAGAGGGGATAACCGAACGCGATGAGCTGATACAGGGTGCGGTCCAGTTCCTCGAGTGAGGGCAGCTTGAGAAAGAGGCCCGTGGTACGGTGCCCTTTCAGACGGCCTGATTGGAACGCGTAGGCGAGGCTCGTAAGGCTGGCCATGAGAAACAGCGCGTACGCCAGCATCGCCAGCGACACGTGCACGGTCAGCAGCAGCGTCGTCAGCGGCTTCGGCCCCGCCCCGAAATCGGCCAGCGCCGTGTAGGCCGCGATCAGCGCGATGACCGCCAGCGGCGGCATGTAGAAACACATCAGCGCGCGCCGCTTTTCGTCCCAGAGCACCGCCGAGGCCGTCACTGAGCCCATCAGCACGAACAGCACCAGACTGTCGGTCGGACTCGTCATCGGCAGCAGCCGCCAGTGCAAGTATCGCAGCGTGAAGGTCACTGCGAGAAACACCGCCCCGGCGATCGCAAGCCGGCCCGCGGCATGCAGACGGCGCGCCGTCTCTTCGCGAAGAAACCAGAGAGAAAACGCGGCCGCGCCGGCATAGCAGACGACGCCCGCATAGAGAGCAACATAGATAGCGGCGTGCACCCGATGGTCCTTTCTGACTCGGGGACAGGCACGACTTCGCGGACTCCCGGCGCCTGTACCCCAAACTCTTGCTGCGCGCCTTATTTTCGCGCGGACGGCGATAAGGATAGCGCCTCCTGCACGGCAGCCGCAAAAGCGCCCGGCGCATCTGTTACATACCACCGGATGCCCGCGTCTATCAGGTCCCGCAGGGAACGCGCATCGAAAAGAAACGGCCGCAACTGCAAATCGATCCCGGCTGCACGGGCACGCTCCGCCGCGCCGCGCAAGTAGCGCGGGTCAAATGCATATTGGATGCCGGAACTTCCGCGCCGGCCGCGCAGGTGAAACTGCAGCTGGCTGAGACCGGCAAAATTCGCGGCGGCCAGTTCCTCGAACCGCGCCTTCATGCCCGAGGGCGTCCCGCTCAGCCACGTCATTGTGCGCGCACCGTCGTAGAGCGCCTGCAAGCGGCGGCACGTCTCCACCTCTCCATGTACGAAAATGATCTGCCGCTCGAGGCCCGCCGCCCGAATCGCTTCCACAAGTTTCTGTTCATCCGCGTCTTTCACGTCCAGGTACAATTGACGTTCCGGCTTGCCGCGCATCGCCGCGAACACCTCATCGAGTGCGGGAACTCGCGCGCCCGCGAATCGCAAATCGAAAGTGGCGCCTGCGTCCCAGGTGCGCACGACCTCATACGGGATCTCCGGAATTTGCCTGTCGCGCCACGGTTCCGCCGCATTCGTCGTGCGCGCGGGTGTCTCGTCATGCATGCACACCACAACGCCGTCCTGCGTTGTGCGCAGGTCAATTTCCGGCACCGCACCCGGGATGCTCCACGCATGCTCCAACGCGGCCAGCGTGTTTTCCGGCGCCTCTTCGAGTCCCCCGCGATGCGCCTGAAAATACACCATCGGCCGAGCGTCCTCCGCCCCCACAGCGCGCACAATTACACACAAAAACAAACTCAAAACGCTACATATCATTGCCAAGTCGCGCATAGTCATGCTCCTCACTCCCGATTCAGCCGTTCCAGCCGGAACTTCGGCTTGCCATCGCCGCTCCCCTGCCCCGCATCGGTCCCCGCAGTCGGCGCGGGTTCGGGCGCGGCTTCCGGCGGCGTTTCGAGTCTCTCCGCGGGCGCCGCCTCTGTCGTGGCTCCAGGCGTTGTTTCCTGTGCGGGTTCGGGCGTTGCGGAAGGCGCCGATTCGTGCGCGGAAGGAGCGAGGGGCGGTTCCGGCGGTGCGGCGGCGGGATTTTCCGGTTCCGTGCCGGGTTCCGGCGCAACGGACGCGCCGCCGACCGGCTCGATGCGGAACTTCCGTTCCCGGTTGGGATCCAGAAACGCCGGCGGAAGCGCCGCCGGCTCCTCCTCGTCCTTTTCGGGCACGGGCACCAGCACTTCGAATTTGAATTTGCCCGGCGGCTCCTGTCCGGCGGCGTCCCATATCTGCGGCAGGTCCGTGGGCAACTCTGGCGCAGGCTCGGGCGACGGCTCGGCCTGCACGGGTTCTTGAACGGCGGATTCGCTTCCGCACCATGCCGGGCCGAGCACGGCATAGAGGCCCAGTGCGCTATGTCGTCCGGTGATCCGGCGTGCTGCCGCATCCAGCGTCTGTTCGGGCACGGGCCGCCAGTTCAATCCCTCTTCGTACACGTACAGGGCGAGGTTCGGCAGCAAGTCCGGCCGGCATAGTGTCTGCGGCACTTCCATCTCCGCAACAATTGAAACGGGCGTGCTGGCCGGGTCGCACGACGGCCGCACGAAGGACGTAAAGGCGATCAGTCCTTCGGGCAACGGCGCGGCCGTTTCCGCCGCGGTACGCAGGACGGCGTCAATCTCGCGTGGCGCTTCGAAGGTGAACGCCCCGGTCACCCCGAGGGGAAACAGCGTCACGCGGCGGCCGTAGGCGGACTGCGCGTAGCGCCAGACCTCATCGCGCGTGAAGCGGTTTACCTTGAAGCGGTGTTCGAGGAGCAGGTCCAATTGATCATCGAAATGAGGCGAGTCCGGGTTATCGGAAGCGCCGAACCGCGCGACGCTGACCATGCGCGGCGGGTCGTCGAACTCAATGACGAACGCATGCGCGCAGCCGTAAGTGGCGTACCACGCGCCCCGGTCGAACAATGAATCGCCCATGCGGAAAACGGGGTCGCCGGAAGCGGAGCCGCCGATTGCCTCCTCGCGCTTGCCGCGGCGGATCTTGTGCGCATCGCCCCATGGGATCCGGATTGAGTCAAAGGTATTGCGCAGACTCCGCGCGGCTTCCGCCGCGGCGTTCAAGGCAAGTTCCAGGACCTGCGGGTCCTTGCGCATCATCGCGCCGTGCAACGCGGCGGAAGACGGAAACACGGGCGCCGCCCGCTGCACGAGGTCCGTCCACCACGCATGATAAAAGGTCATGCCCTCGAACGGCACATCGGCCACGCAATTCCACGACTGCAGCAAGTCCAGGGCGCCCGCCAGGTCGGGATGGGCTGCCTTCACGAAATCGGGCCGCGCACCGGCGGCTTCTATCAACACGGGCGTCAATTCGGCGGCGGCGGGCGCCAGCGCGTCGTAGACCATCGACTGCATGTCCCGGAAACCGCGTTGCCCCGTGCGCAGCAGCCGGCGGACCCGTTGCGCGCGCGGCGTATCGATATCCTGGATGAGCCACGGCGGCCACGCCTCCGGCTGCGGGCCGGCGTCGTCCGTCGCGGACCAGGGCGGATTGCCGCACGCCTGCAGATAACCCGCCTTCGGGTTCATGACATACGGCAACTGGTCCGGCAGAAAGACCGACACCCAGGCGGTCCCGTCCAGCGCCGCCTTTTCCGGCGTCTGCCACGTAATCGGGGGACGCCCGCTCTTTTCCCGTTCTTCCAGGACGGGAGGCGGCAGTTCACGCGTGCCGGTTTTGGCGTTATAGGTGTAAAAGAGATTGCCCGCCTGGTCCGCATAGAGCACGTGAAAACACGGCAGCTGCTGCAGCATCAGCGCCGCCTGGAACGCGCCAAGGTCCCGCGCGCGGCCCATTTCCATGAGTTGATAGAACCCGCCAAAATCGCGATAGCCGCCAATCCGCCAGGAATGCAGCCCGCCGCCGCCGGCCTGAAACACGGGTCCGCGCGAATTGATGAGCGCGGGCGTGAACCGTTCCTCAAGCCCTGCGGGCGTGCGCACATAATAGGGCCGCGCGTTCGACATGAATTCGAGACCCAGCATGAATTCCGCGTCGAAACGCGGGAGCCGCGGGTCATTGGGATTGCGCTGCGGCTGGGCAAACTGCTCCTCGAAGATATCGGCGAAATCCGGCCAGTTCGGGGTCAGTGCCCAGCCCAGATAGCCATTGTGCCCCTGGATAATGACCGGCAACCCGTACAGCGTCACGCCCGTTACGTCCAGGTCGCCCGCGGCCAGGTGCGCCTCGTACCAGCGGAACGGGCCGTCGAAGTAGTCGTGCGGATTGATCACCAGCAAGGTCTTGCCCTGCTCCGTCCGCGCGGGCGCCAGGGCCCAGGCGTTGCCCGTCTCGATTGCGCGCGGGCGATGGTACAACTCCGGCAGGTCCCACGGCGCCATGCTCATCAGGAACGCGTGCCACAGCGCCAGCACGTCCGGCGGACTCACTCCTTCGCACCACGGGGGTGTCTCCGCGGGGTTTTGCGCTATCCACGCGTTCACCCCGAGCGCGAATCCCTCGCACAAGTCGCGCGTGACCGGGTCCACCACGTCCAGCGCAGCGACCGCCAGCCGCGCGTGCCCCATCGAAATCGAGAACGCGTCCGAATTCGCGTAGGGCTCGCCCGCAATCTCCGCCGCGCGCCCGTTCGCGACCCGGTACGCGAACAGCATCGGTTCCAGGTGGTCCTCCGCCTGTGCGTAGCCGAACGCGAACGCCAGCGCGCGCGGGTCCCGCGCGTAGACGTGCGGCACGCCCCATTCATCACGGTAGAGCGTGGCATCCAGCCACATCAGCGCCGGGTCCAGCGCGGGCTGTGCATCAATCGCCACGCAACACAACGCCGCGACAGCGCACGAAAGCGCCGCGTGCGCCGTCCACGCATGTTCTGTTTTTGCCAACCCGCTCACGGGGCACGATTATAGCCAAAATCCGCACGCGGGAACGCCTTCCGG
>JAGMZX010000206.1 GCA_018005585.1 Candidatus Hydrogenedentota bacterium
AACGATTTTGACATTGCCGAGCGGTGGACGGCGCTCGAGGAATTGGCCGCGTTGACCCATCAGGGCCTCGTTATCCTGCCCGAAACGGGGGACTGCATCAATCTGCACTGCCATTCCTTCTTCTCGTACAACGGTTACGGCTATTCGCCCACGTGCCTGGCGTGGCGAGGCCGTGCGGCTGGCCTGTATGCGATGGGCTTGGTCGACTTCGATGTGCTCGATGGGGTGGACGAGTTCCTCGAGGCGTGCGCGTTCCTGGGTATGCGCGCTTGCGCCGGGATCGAAACCCGCGTGTTCGTGCCCGAGTTTGCGGGCCGGACCATCAACTCGCCCGGCGAGCCCGGCATCTCGTATCACATGGGTGTCGGGTTCACGTCGGGCGAAGTGGCGGATGACGCGCCGCTTGCGGCCTTCAAGCGCACGGCGCAGGAGCGCACGCGTGAACTGGCCGCGCGCGTGAGCGCCTATCTGGACCCGGCGGGCATCGACTTCGAGCGGGACGTGCTTCCGCTGACGCCAAACTGGAACGCAACGGAGCGGCACGTGTGCATGGCGCTCGACGAGCGGGCGCGCACGCTGTTCCCCAAGAGCTGGGACCGCGCGCGTTTCTGGGCGGAAAAGCTGGACGAACCAGTGGACCTCGTGGCAGCGGTGCTGGATCACCCGCCCAAGCTGCAAGGGCTCATTCGCGCCAAGACGATGAAAGCAGGCGGCGTGGGCTACGTGAAACCTGAAAGCGGCGATTTTCCCCAGTTGCGGGACGTGAGCGCGTTTGTGCTGGCCAACGATGCGATTCCAGCGTTCGCGTTTCTGGACGGGACGACCGACGGCGAGCAGGCGATGAAAGAACTGCTCGATGTCATGATGGAATCGGGGGTTGCGGCCGTGAATATCATTCCCGACCGGAACTGGAACTTCCCGGACCCCGAAGTGCGCCGGCGCAAGGGAAAGCTTCTGCACGAATTCGTCGAAGAGTCGCAATCGCGCGGTCTGCCCATCATCGCCGGGACGGAGATGAACGCGCATGGCCAGCGTTTCGTGGACGATTTCAATGCCCCCGAACTGGCTCCGCTTCTGCCGGTTTTCCTCGAAGGCGCTGACATTGTGTATGCGCATACGCGGCTCCAGCGCGAAGCGGGTATAGGCTATCTCAGCGATTGGGCGCGCCGCAGTTTCCCCGATACGCGCGCGAAAAACGCCTTCTACGCCGAACTGGGACGCCGCCTCGCCCCGGGCGACCCCGAAGGGCTGAACCACGTGACGTCCACATCGACTCCGGACGAGATACTTGCGCAATGGGCCGAGTGACAAGCCGCGGCGTGCGAACCCCTTCGACTGTACAAGCCTGTTTGCGCCTCTCTCGAGGATTCGGGGGTGGCGGCGGCACGTGCCGCATATGTCCGGCCGCGCTCTTCGGGGCCTTGTTTCTGGCGCCGAACCCCCTCGCCGCGGTTCCCGGCGCGCCTCGGTGTAACGTTCGTCAGACCGGGCAGGATGAAATATAATATATGGTGAATGCGACAATATATGCAGCGGTTGCATGAGAAGGCGGTGCGTGTATGCCCGACTATGTCGAAAAGCCCGGGGGCGGCGCGGCGATTGAGGAACAACAGAAGACGGAAAAGCCGCGCCGATACAAGGTGCTGTTGCATAATGACGATTACACGACGATGGATTTCGTGGTGATGGTGCTGGAAGACGTGTTCAGCCGGCCGCGCGACGAGGCGGTGCGCATCATGTTGAATGTGCACAGGAATGGAATCGGCGTGGCCGGGGTATATACTAAAGCTGTGGCGGAAACGAAGATACGGACCGTGCATGAACTGGCGCAGGGGCAGGGTTTTCCGCTCCGGTGCAGCATGGAACCGGAATAGCCGCCGCTGGATGGTCAGGGGAATATGCTGAGCCGAGACCTGCAAAACAGCCTCTCCGCGGCGCTCGGGACCGCGCGCGCGCGGCGTCACGAGTATCTTTGCGTGGAACATTTGCTGTACGCGTTGCTCGAAGACGCCTACGGGCAGGAAATCCTCGAGCAGTGCGGTTGCGATATCGACCGGCTGCGCGAAGACCTGGAGCGTTTCTTCGAAGAGGAAATTGAACCAGCGCCGGGGCGCGGCGTTCCGCAGGTGCAACAGACCGCGGAGTTTGAGCGGCTGATGCAGCGCGCGATCATGCACGTGCAGCATGCGGGCAAGCGCGAGGTGGACGCGGGCGACGTGCTGGCGGCCATTTTCGAGGAGCGCGATTCGCTGGCGGCGTATCTGCTGGGCACTCAGGGCATCACGCGGCTGGACGTGCTGAATTACATTTCGCACGGCATTTCCAAGCTGGGAGCCGGTGGGGAAGAGGGGGAATCCGCTCCCGTGCCCGACGCGGAGAGCGAGGAGGAAGGCGAGCGCCGTTCGCCGCCGGACCCGCTGGAATCGTTCACCATCTCGCTTTCAAAAAAGGCCGCGGAGGGCAAGATAGACCCGCTTATCGGCCGCGTGCCGGAACTTCGGCGGACCGTGCGCATCCTGTGTCGCCGCCGTAAGAACAACCCGATCTTCGTGGGCGAGCCGGGTGTGGGCAAGACGGCCCTCGCCGAGGGTCTCGCGCTCCGGATTCACGAAGGCCAGATCCCGGACCCGCTCAAGGACGTGGAAATCCGCACGCTGGATCTTGCCGGGCTGCTCGCGGGAACGAAGTTTCGCGGCGATTTCGAACTGCGGCTCAAAGCCGTTATCAACGCGATCATCAAGCGCCAGAACATCATCTTGTTCATTGACGAGATCCACACCGTTGTCGGCGCGGGCTCGACGACGGACTCGTCCATGGACGCATCCACCATCCTGAAGCCCGTGCTGGCTTCGGGCGAGTTGCGCTGCATCGGCTCGACGACGTACGACGAGTTCAAGAAGCATTTCGAGCGCGACCGCGCGTTGTCGCGCCGGTTCCAGAAGGTGGATATTGCCGAGCCGAGCATCGAGGAAACCGTCCGCATCCTGCGGGGGCTGAAATCGTATTACGAGGGACATCACAAGATTACGTATACGGACAGCGCGCTGCGCGCCGCCGCGGAACTGGCTGCGCGACATATCAACGACCGGTTCCTGCCCGACAAGGCCATCGACGTTATCGATGAGGCGGGCGTCGTGTGCCGGCTCGAGTCCTCCGGCGACCGCAAATCGGTTCGCCCAAGCGACATCGAGAAGGTTGTGGCGGATATTGCGCAGATTCCCGCCCGGACCGTGACGTCATCGGACAAGGAGAAGCTGGGTTCGCTTGACGTGGAACTGAAACGCGTAGTCTTTGGACAGGACGAGGCCATCGAACTGGTGGCGCGGTCCATCCGCCGGTCGCGGGCGGGGTTGGGCCGGCCCGAGCGGCCCGTGGGCTGTTTCCTGTTCACCGGGCCGACGGGCGTCGGCAAGACGGAAGTGGCGCGGCAACTGGCGGCTATCCTCGGCGTGCACTTCGCCCGCTACGACATGAGCGAATATATGGAGAAGCACGCCGTATCGCGGCTTATCGGCGCACCGCCGGGCTACGTCGGCTTCGATCAGGGCGGGCTGCTCGTCGACGAAATCCGCAAACACCCCTATACCGTGCTGCTGCTCGATGAGGTCGAGAAGGCGCACCCGGACCTGTTCAGCATCCTGCTCCAGGTAATGGACCATGCGGGGCTCACGGACAATCAAGGCCGGAAAGCGGATTTCCGCAACGTAATCCTGATCATGACCTCAAACGCGGGCGCGCGCGAACTAGCCGCGCGCAGCATCGGCTTTCGCGGCGACCTCGACGAGTCGCAACGCAAGAGTCTGCACGCGGTCGAGAAGGCGTTCACGCCTGAATTTCGCAACCGGCTGGACGCCATTGTGGCGTTCAATCCGCTGCCAATGATTGTTATCGAGCGGGTTGTGGACAAATTCCTGCGCGAACTCGAACTGCAACTAACGGCGCGCAAGGTGCGCCTGCGCCTGAGCGCCGAGGCGCGCCGCTGGCTTGCCGAGCATGGCTACGACGACAAGATGGGCGCCCGCCCGCTGAGCCGGCTCATCCAGCAGAAGATCGCTGATCCGCTTACGGACGAAATCCTCTTCGGGCGTTTGGAAAAGGGCGGCGATGTCACCGTCGAACTGCGCGAGGGCGAACTGGCCTTCGCGTTCCCGGAATCCGGAGACGCGGAAACGGGAGCGCGTATCTGATCGCTTGGAGGCGTTGACCGCGCCCGAAAGGGCGAGCGGTCGCGGCGGATGCTCTTCGGCCGTGGACGGTGTCTCCAAACGCGTTTTCCGGCGCCTTCGCGTCCTATGCTTCCATGGTGCGGTCATCGGACAGGTTGTACCAGCCGACACCGAGTTTGCGCAGGGCGTACCCGGTTTCTCTGAGGTGGTCGCCGTAGGCGAGCATCCAATGAAAGCCGCGCATTTCCTCCGCCAGCCGGCGATAATCGCCCTCGATGGCCACGTCGATCTGCGAACGGCAGATATCGAGGAACGGATTGGCCTTGATCGTCCCGCGGAAGCCGATCCATCGTTTGGTTTCGAAATCCGGGTCGATCATGGTGATTATTTGGCCGATCCGCATATCGACCTTCGGCGCCGCGCCGTAGTCGGACTCGAAATGCGTGAGGATACGAGTCTTTTCGAGCGTCTTGCCATCCATTTTCCGCGGCGCGGTACAGTGGGCCACTGTGACGACGCCATGGTGGGGGTAGGTCGGGTCCTGGAGGAATACGGGGGTCTGTGCGATGTGGTGTAACAGGATGCCCGACGGGATGACGGCGAAATCGGACTCGCAGAAGGCCATGCCGCCGTCGTCGTTAATGAAACTGAGCGGCATGCACGCCGTGGTCTCGGAGAGCGGCATGATCGTGCCCATGCAGTTATTGACCGTGATCGCAGGCGCGTTCATCTCGGCCATGAGGTCTTCGAAGATTTCCGTGAGCAGATAGGCGCAAACCATGAACGTGCGGTCTGTCTCGAGTTTCGTGCCGGGCAATCCCAGATACTCATCGGTCATAGCCTCGGCTCGCGCAACCCGGGCGGCATCCTGGCGCGCGGCGACGATGCGCTTGCCCAAGTCGTCGTAGGGTTCGTCGAGCAGTTCCATCTTCCAGAGTTCTTTGGCAATCTTCGGCGCGTCCTGGCCGCCCGCGCCCCAGCCGCTTGCCCCGCCGATGCACACGATGCGCGAACCGACGGTGTTCTTTAACGCATAGAACGATCGAAGCCGCCAAAGCACGTCCGCCGTCTGGTCGACCACAACGTCGCAGGGTTCCAGCCCGGGCTGGCCATATTCATCGACGGTCTTGCGCAGCAGGCGGGGATGCGCAATCTCGTACCAAAGGTACGCCGGGCCGGTTTCGTGCCTCACGAACACGATGTTATAGCGCTTGGGGGATATGAGCGTCTCCATTTCCTCGACGCCGCCCGTAGCGCCGTAGATGAGCATTACGTCCGCGTCGCCGTCACGCAGCACGGCGGCTTCGTCTTTGTTCGTGACGCGCGCGAGAGGCCGGAATTCCACGGGAAACTCGGCCTGGGTCTTGAGGTTCTTGATCTCGCCGTCGATACGGTCTGTTTCTTGCGTCACGTCGTCTTGGGTGTGCAAGCCGCCCCAGGACCGCCAGCTGGTCTGATTCTGGCGCTGAAACAGTTGATAGGACAATACGGGCTGAACGACAAGCGCCTTACGGGGACGCGAGGGATGCACTCGTTCGCGCGCTGCCGCTGCGGCACCGCGTCGGGTTTCAGTCGTGGCGCATCCGCTGACGACGGCGGCGGTTGCGGCCGTTCCGCCGAGCGCGGCAAGAAACGTGCGCCGTTTCATTGGCTCCAAATGACATCCGCAACACCCGGTATGATGCTTGTGCTCCTGCATGACGGCACTCCGCCGCGCCGGGCGGGGCCGGCGCCGTTGTTGTAACATTGAACGCTTCAACAATCGTGGAAGACGTTTCTGGCACAAAAGATAGCACATTCTTGCGCCGCGTACACCTTCGCGACGTGGCCGCCGTCCTTTTCTTGCGCCCGTGTGCTTCCTGCCCAGTCTATCCTGTGCAAATCGGCTATGGCTGTATTTTGGCTCGGACTTCAAACCGCACATTTCCCCTCTGGCCAAAATCGGCAAATTGTCGTACCATAAAGGTGTGAAGTGGTCACGACAATAGGGGAGGCGCATCATGGATACGCGACGCGGGTTTACGCTGATTGAACTGCTGGTGGTGATCGCGATTATCGGCATTCTGGCGGCGATTCTGCTGCCGGCGCTTGCGCGGGCGCGGGAAGCGGCCCGGCGCGCCAGTTGTCAGAACAATCTGAAGGAATGGGGACTCGTCTTCAAGATGTACGCGAGTGAAGATTCCGGCGAGAAGTTCCCGCCTGTCCAGCACCAGCCGCCCGGCGGATACGGGTTTTACATGACGCCTTTGGTGACGGGGGTATATCCTGAGTATGCGAACGACCCGGGTATTTACGTTTGCCCGTCGAGTTCGCGCCACACGACCAAGGATATGTACTTTGATGATGGTACGCCAATCCTGGTCGACTGGCGGCGACAGACCGAATATCCGAACCGGTGGTGGAGCCTCCACGAGTGCTACATGTATTGGGGATTCGCGTACGATCGGAGCGACGCGGGAGACCCGATGGAAGACGCGGACCCGTATATTATCATTGTGCAGGCGTTTCTGCCGGGGATCAGCCTGCCGCCGGACCAGCAGGTGCCTTCGCAATTCGTGCGGCACATGCTGACGCTCATGACGGACCCGCGCGTTATCGCGCGGATGACTCCCGGCACGGAGACGTATTTTGGCCCGTTTCCCGCATTCGACGAGGACACAAGCGGCGGTATGCTCGCCGAGGGCGGCATGCGCTACGGCACTGGCGGCACGGACACGGTGTACCGGTTGCGCGAAGGCATCGAGCGGTTCTGCATCACGGATATCAATAATCCTGCGGCAACCGCGCATGCGCAGAGCGAACTGCTGGTCATGCATGATTGGCTGTCCACGACAGCGGCGGACTTCAACCACGTTCCGGGCGGGTGTAACGTGTTATTCCTCGATGGACATGTGGATTACCTGCGCTATCCGAACGAGAAGGCGCCCGTCATGGCGGCCTTTGCCGTCGCCACGGGCATTATCAGCGCGGCGTTTCACTGACTTGCCTGGGTTATATGGCACCATGAGGGGCGCAAGGAGACGTTCGATGGGCTTGTATATCTCCGCCTCCGGCATACTGCATGCGCTGTTGCGCCAGCGGGTGACGGCGGACAACATCGCCAACCTGAGCACGCCCGGATTTGGCGCCGGGCGCGTCCACAGCGCCCCTGACGAATCGGGCGGCGTACGGGCGAACGCTATTCTTCACGACTTCACGCCTGGGCCGCTCCCGTACACGGGCCGCTCGCTGGATATCGCCGCTGGCAACGCATTCTTCCGGGTCGAGTTGGCGGATGGCGGCTTTGCGTTTACCCGCGATGGGGCATTCGGATTAAACGCGAATGGCGAGGTCGTGACGATGTCCGGCGGGCGCCTGTCTCCGCCTGTTCAGGTGTCGGCGAATGCGACCGGCGTGACGGTCGCGCGCGACGGTTCCATTTACGCGACGGTCCCGGACAGTCTTGAACCGCAATTGCTGGGCCATATCCAGGTGTACGCTTTTGCGAACCCGGATGGTCTGGAGCGCGTGGGCGACAATCTGTACCGCGCTACCGCCAGTTCGGGCGAAGGGCAGCCCATCACGGCTGCGACGCAAATGGAGACCGGCGCGCTGGAAGGCAGCAACGTCGAGCTGGGCCGGGAGTTGGCGGATGTGACGCTGAACACCCGTTTTCTGCAAGCCAATGTGAACGCGTTTCGCGCCCAGGCGGAACTGTTGGGGACCTTGCTGGACATCG
>JAGMZX010000207.1 GCA_018005585.1 Candidatus Hydrogenedentota bacterium
AGGCAAGGGCTTTGAGAGAGTAGTCGACCTGGTCGAGATCGCCGGGTCGCTGCGCCCGCTGGCGGCCGTCATGGCGGGTGGGGAACGCGTCGAAGACCTGCTCCTCGTCGAGTCGGCCCGCGACCACGGCATCATCGACCGCATCGTTCTCGTCGGCAGGAAACAGCGCATCGCGGAAGCCGTCGAGAAGGTGGGCATCGACGTGCCGGAACACGACATCGTCGCCGCCGGAAGCGACGAGGAGGCGGCGGCCGCGACCGTGGAGCACGTGAGGTCCGGCGCGGCGGAGATGGTGCTCAAGGGGAGCACGCCCACACACGTGCTGCATCGTCATATGCTGCCGCTCGCGATACGTTCCACCGTCAGTCTCGTCTCGATTTTCGACGCCGCGCCCATTTCGAACGGGCGCCCGATGATCCTCACCGATGCCGGCGTTACTACCGTGTGCACGTACGCACGAGTCGCCGGGCTGATCCGCAACGCGGTCGATGTGGCGCGCAGCGTCATGCAAATCGACCGGCCCCGCGTGGCGCTGCTCTCCGCAAACGAAAAGATCCTGCCCACGCTGCCGTCCACGCAACTGGGCGCGGAATTCACGCGCCGCGGATGGCCCGACGCGTTCGTCTACGGCCCGTTGTCGCTGGACTTGGCCACCGATCCCCGCGCGGTCGCGTCCAAGGGCCTGCCCGATGTGCCGGGCGCACGTGAAGTGGCCGGGCGAGCCGACATCCTCGTGTGCCCCTGCATCGACTCCGGCAACGTCATCTACAAAATGGTCAGCGCCTTGATCAAATACGGCGAGGCCTCGCTCGCGAATATCATCATGGGCTTTCCCAAACCCTACGTGCTCCTTTCGCGCTCCGACGCGCTCGAGACGCGCCTGAATTCCCTCGCGCTCGGCGCGATCTACGCCCAGCGCGGGCTCGGTGAACAGCCCAGGCCCGTTGCGGCGCCGGCGCACCGGCGCCTCTATCGCATCGTGGCCGTCAACCCCGGCTCGACGTCCACTAAAATCGCGTTGTTCGAAAATGATCACTGCGTGGAGCAGTTGGAGTCCGAGTACGCCGTTCCCAACGTCCTGACCGTAGAGGAACGGCGGAATCAGGCCGCTGAACTGGCGCAACGGGTCCTGGATGCGCTCGACGCCGCTGACTGGAAGCACGTGGACGCCGTCGCGGCGCGGGGCGGATTTGTGCCGCGCCCGCCGGGTAAGCTGTCCGGCGGCGCATACGCCATCGCGGAGGTCCAGAACGGCGCCGTAACGGTCAACAAAGCGCTCGTCGACGCGGTGCTTGAGCACCCGGAGAAGCATCACGCGAGCAATCTGGGCATCCCCGTCGCCGCAATACTGGCCCGGACGCTCCAGGCGCCGGCGTACACGGTGGACCCGGTGGTCGTTGACGAATTCACGCCCGAAGCCGAAATCTCCGGGTATGCCGGGATTGCGCGGCGCGACGTATCGCACGCGCTGAGCGTGCGCGCCGCGAGCCGCAAGGCAGCGCAGACCGTGGGCCGACCGCTGGAAGAAATCAACCTCGTGGTCGCCCATCTCGGCGGCGGCGTGACCATTGCCGCCGTGCGCCACGGCCGCATGGCCGACAGCAACATCTCGCTTCTCGGCGGCGGGCCGTTCACGCCGCAGCGGGCCGGGCAGTTGCCCGCTTCGGAATTGATTGACCTTTGTTTCAGTGGGCGCTTCACGCGCGAGGAACTCTTTGAAGAACTGACCAGGCGCGGCGGGCTCCAGTCCTACCTCGGCGAACACCGGCTCGACGCGATCGAAGAGCGCATCCGCGCGGGCGACGGCCATGCGCGGCTGATCGTCGAGGCCATGGCGTACCAGATCGCGAAGGAGGTCGGCGCCATGCATGTCGCCGCGGGCTGCGATATAGAAGCGATCGTGTTTACCGGCGGCATGGTTCGGTCCGAGCGCATCCGCAACGAATTGCGCAAGCGGTTAGGCCGGCTCGCGCCCATTCTGATCTTCGACGAACCGCTCGAAATGGAAGCGCTCGCCGCGGGCGCGCTCGCCGCGCTCACCGGCGAAGCCCCGCCGAAACGATACGCCTGGGGAGGGCCAGACAACGACGGGGAAGGAGGAAACCCACATGAGTGACACCGGAAAACGGCACTGGGTGTTCCGCGCGCATGTTCTGGACCGCGCCGGCGCCCTGACCAGCATAGCCTCCGCATTCAGCAACGAAGGAATCAGCATCGACACCGTCGTCGGACACGGCCTCGAAGAACACGCGGGCGTGGACGGCAGCGTCGTCATGACCTTCTGGTGCGACGAACGCGAGAGGGACATCATGGTCCGGAAGGTCCGCCGGCTCAGCAAGATAACGGGCCTTGAAGAACACCCCTACAACTCTCAGAACCTGCGCAAGTCGGCGATTATCACCACGAACCGGCGTCTCGCCCCGCATGACGTTGCCGGCGAACAGACCTTTCTGACCTGTGAAATCGTGAATTCCGGCGACGGAACCTGGACCTATTTTCTGGCGGGCTCGCCCAGCGAACTGGACCCCGTGCTGGAACGGCTCGCAACGCAAGGCGTCATCCAGGACATCGTCTATTCCGTGATAGGACTGTAGCACGAAAGGTACGGACGCGGCTGAAAGAACGGGTGAAGCCGTTTCCGCGGCCGCGCGCGAAGCGGCCGGCTTGTCAGGTTCCGAAGTCGAGTCCAGCGCGGAACGCCGCGCGGTTGCTCTCGAGCATGGCGGCGCGCTTGCCCGTGGCGCCGTCCTTGAAGATGTCCTCGATCGTTGAGACCTTGACGACGGGCTCCGCTTTCAGCAAGGCGCCCAGCGCAACGATGTTCGCCGAGCGTTCCGTGCCCACGGTCTCCTTTGAAATCTGGGTAGCGGGAATCCACACGACGCGCAGATCGCTTCGGCGCAACGTCGAGGAATCGGCGAGACTCGTGTTCGCGACAAGCAGGCCGCCGGGCCGCACCACGGCCTGGAACTTGTCGAGAGACGCCTGGTTCATCAGCACGGCCGCACTAGGCTGGTCGAGTGTCATCGCGCCGATTTCTTCGTCCGAGATAAACACGACGCAATTGGCCGTACCGCCACGCATAGCCGCGCCGTACGTAGGCAGGAATGTGGCATTCAACCCCTCGCGAAGCGCGGCTTGGGCAAGCACATCGCCCATGTATAGGATACCCTGTCCGCCAAAGCCCGCCATCGTGAACTCAAACAGCATGGCAGGTGCCTTGGCTGACGCCGTTGATTTCCGGCTCTTGGCCGGCCATGGGTCTCTCGGGGACCTTCCCGGCCACGTCCTTGAACAGGCCGAGCGGGAACACCTGACACATCTCGTTTTCCACCCACTTCTGCGACTGAATTGCATCGAGATGGAGATTCGTCGGGCAGGCCGACAAAACCTCGACAAAACCAAATCCGCTGTACTTGATCTGGATTTCAAACGCGTGAAAAATCGCCTTGCGCGCGCGGCGTATCTGTTTCGGGTCGTACAGCGCGACGCGCTCCGAATACAGGACACCGTCGAGCGTGGCCATCATTTCCGCCATCTTCAGCGGATGCCCTTCGTTGTCGTGCTTACGCCCCGCGGGCGTCGTGGTCGTGCGCTGGCCGAGCAGCGTTGTCGGCGCCATCTGACCGCCGGTCATCCCGTAAACGGCATTGTTGACGTAGATGACCGAGATTCCCTCGCCGCGGTTGGCCGCGTGCATCGTCTCGCACAGGCCGATGCTGGCAAGGTCGCCGTCCCCCTGATACGTGAACACAAAAAGGTCGGGCCGGGCCCGCTTGATGCCCGTGCCGAGCGCGAGCGCGCGCCCGTGCGGCGCCTCGATCGAATCGACGTCGAAATACTTGTACAACATGACGCTGCATCCGGCGGGCGCGACCGCAACGGTCCTTTCGCCGACGCCGAAATGCTCGATCGCTTCCGCAACGATCCGGTGCGCCGTGCCGTGCGTGCAACCCGCGCAGTAATGCGTCACGACGTCGCACAAGTACCGGGGACGGTCAAAAACGGCTTCACTCATAGGTTGGGGCCTTTGATTCCGGTTGGGTTCACTTCGCGCGGCTGGAGCGCGCCATCGCGCCACCACCGGTAATGGCCCCGCGCCGCATCCACCTTGTCCGCCCATTCCGCGCCCTTGTCCACGCCGCTTCCGTGCAGATACGCGAGGATCTCGCGCGGACTGGGCACGCCGCCCGCGGGCCGCCCGCAAAAGTCGACCCGAACATCCGGCCCGAGCGCGGCCCGGACATCGTCGATCATCTGTCCGAGACTCATCTCGACAACAAGGAAGCGGCGGACCCGTTGCGCCAGCGCCCGCAAAGCCCGCGCCGGGAACGGCCACAACGTGACAGGACGGAACAGCCCCACGCGCAAGCCTTCCTCGCGCGCGCGCTGCACCGCCGACAACGAGAGCCGCGCCGAAGTACCGTAGGCCACGATGACGGTATCCGCGTCGCCGGTGTCAAACTCCACGTGCCGCTGCTCATGTTCCTCGATGGCCCGGTACTTCTCGCGCAGCACATAGTTGAGCAGTTCCTGGTCGTCGCCTTCGAGATACATGCTGCGGATATTGCGCGCCGGGCGGCCTCTTGCGCCGTCCGTCACGTAATCTTTTGTATACGTAATGACCGGGCCGGGCGGCGTCATCACCACGCCGTCCTTCATCTGACCGAGCACGGCATCCGGAAGCATCAACACGGGGTTGCGGTATTTCTCCGCCAGTTCAAACGCCAGGAACGGGAAATCGTACATCTCCTGCACGGACCAGGGCGCGAGCACGATCGTCCGGTAATCACCGTGGCCGCCTCCGCGCGTCGCCTGATAATAGTCGCCCTGGGTCGTCTTGATGCCACCAAGCCCCGGCCCGCAGCGCTGGACATTCACAATCAGCGCCGGCAACTGGCTGCCCGCGAGGAAGGAAATGCCCTCCTGCATCAGCGAGATGCCCGGACTGGAGGAACTCGTCATTGCGCGCACGCCTGTCGACGCCGCGCCCAGCACCATATTGATGCTGGCAATTTCGCTTTCCGCCTGGAGGAAGACGCCGCCTACTTCCGGCAGCCGTTTCGAGAGGTATTCAGGCACTTCGTTCTGCGGGGTAATGGGATATCCGAAGTAACACCGGCAACCCGCCTGCACGGCCCCTTCGGCCATGGCGACGTTGCCTTTTTCGAGGACACGCTTGCCCCCGCGCTCACCCACGGACTACTACCCTTTCACGCGGTCGCGTTCCCGGCCAATACCGCCTTTTCCACGTGCCGCAGGACTTTTATGGCCACATCCGGGCAGACCAGCGCGCACAACGCGCACGCGAGGCACCCGGAGTCTGCCACGAATTGAGCCGGGTAATTGCCGGCGGCATTCGGCCGCCCGCTTCTCTCGATGCAGTTTTTCGAGCATGCGTCTATACACAGATAGCAGCCCTTGCACCGTTCACTATCGATAATGATTTCGTTCACGTCACGTTCCGCCGCCATTTGGATCAGAAGACCGAACACTATCAAAAAACCATGCACGAATGCAAGAAAACGACCGTCGGCCTGATCCGCAAACCCAGCAAACAACAGGAGAAAGGCGCTCAGGTGCAGCGGCAGCCGCAACGCGAAACATGGCCGATTCGGTATGTCGAAGTACTCCCAGATTATTCGAACCGCATGCCGAGCTGGCCACCAAGCCCGAGGATGTGCCGCCGGGCAGCGTCGTATTCTTCCTCGCCGGACAGATGCTCGAGCATCAGCGGCGGTGGGTCAGGCAGCGCGGCGAGCCGCTTGAGGTACGTGGTGTAATCGAGCGCGCCCGCGCCCGGCGCCACCTCGCGGAAATGCACGTTCATCTCGACGTCCCACGTCAGGTCTTTCGCGTGGCAGCTGACGAGCCACGGGCCGAGCTTGTCAAAGCACTCGTTGAGCAGGTCCGTGTTACGGTAAAAGCGTTCCGGACAGTTCACGAGGTTGCACGGGTCGAGGTGCACGGCGAAGGCCTTGCGGTCCACAGCCTGCACCATGCGCAGATACGCGTCCGGGCTGTCCGGCAGCGACCAGCCCATCATTTCGTAGGCGAACTTGGCGCGCACCGGTTGCACCGCGTCGATGATAGCGCGGGCGTTTTCGACCGCCGCATCGAAAAAACGGGCGGACAGATTGTCCGGGTGCGGGCCGTACCAGACTTCCGGGTGACAGGAACCCGCGATATTTACGCAGCAGCGCGCGCCTATGGCCTCGGCGAGCGCAAGCCCGTCGATCACGTTGTCCAGGTTCTTGCGGCGCTTCTCCCCATCCGCTTCCATGAGATTGCACCAGCGTCCCACTTCTGCAATCACTACGTCATGCCTGGCGAACGCCTCCGCGAACGCGCGAATCCGGTCTGCGTCGCCGGACGGCACATTCGGGCAATACGCCGCCCGATATCCCAACGCGCGGTGGGCCCGTGCCAGTTCCTCGGGGCTTTCGGTCTTCGCGAATATCGGGCCGCCAAGCCGCAGCGGCGCGGACGGCGCCTCCCCCGCGGCAGCGTGGCGCAGCACGCCGGCCGCAACTGCTCCGACGACTGCGTGTTGGACAAAATCGCGCCGGCTCATAACGGGTTTCTCCATGGTTCCGTTCCTCTCCCGCGTCGCAGATAACGAACGACGCGCCCGCCGCATCGTGGCACGAATTCCAGGGGCAGGTCAACGCCTGCGGTATGTTGGTCCAGCGTGCCGGCTCCCCCTGGAGGCCCCCCCCGGGCTTCGGCGCCGTTCCCCGATACGGGGGATCGCAGCGCACTATGATGCGGGCGCGGGGCACCCGCCTGAGCAGGCAATGCGACCGGAGGCTTCCTCGGCGCTGAGGTTCTCCAGCAACGTCGTGGCCGCGGAAACACGGTTTTTGAGATGGAAGTCCAGCCATGCGCCCGTAAAGGTAAGCGTGAGCGTCTTCTGTGTCGCATCCGCCACGTATTGCCGGAACGGACAGGCAAAGCCTTCCCCAAGCTCGCAGAGCCCGGAACCTTGCGCGAATTGGCAGTGGCTTCCCTCGGTAACGGCAATGTAGTACTTGCATGGGGAAGCCAGCGCACTAAACATAGGAATCTGGTGCGAACCGGGCGGCGCAACACAATCCGAAGCGCCTGCCAGGACCAGCGCGGGAATGCTAATGCCCGCGGCCGCGTCGATGGCCGACGGATTCGTGTTTGCCGCAGCCAGCGTGACCACCGTCGTGATGTTGGCGCTGTGCGGCACGGCGAGAAAGCTCGCGCCGCCGCCCATGCTATGACCCATCACCGCGGAACGCGCCGCGACCCGCCCATACAGAGGCGATGCGGGATTGTCGCCCTCCCGCTGCAGTTGATCGACGAGAAACGCCAAATCCTTCCCAAATTCGCCATGACTTGGAAACAGGACCGTCTCCGTATCCGCCAGAACGAAAAAATACCCCATGGGAACAAGGTGTTGCCAGAGATAGTCGTAATATTCAATCGTAATCTGATAGCCGTGGCCGAACACCACGACGGGAAACGGGCTGTCGCCGGGCGCCAAGGGCACATTCTCGCCTGCAACGGCGCCAGGATAATAAACGCGTGCGTTGACGGCCCGGCCCCCGCGTGAGTCGTCCACGAAATTGAACGCGCGGAAACCCACGGCATATTCAGGTAGCTCTCCTTCGCCCTCGCCCTCGCCCTCGCCCTCGCCCTCGCCCTCTCCTTCGCCTTCGCCTTCGCCTTCACCCTCGCCCTCACCCTCCCCCTCACCCTCGCCTTCGCCCTCACCCTCCCCCTCACCCTCACCTTCACCCTCGCCCTCGCCCTCCCCCACCCC
>JAGMZX010000208.1 GCA_018005585.1 Candidatus Hydrogenedentota bacterium
ACCTTCGCCTTCGCCTTCACCTTCGCCTTCACCTTCGCCTTCGCCTTCACCTTCGCCTTCGCCTTCGCCTTCGCCTTCGCCTTCACCCTCGCCCTCACCCTCGCCCTCACCCTCGCCCTCGCCTTCACCTTCACCCTCGCCCTCGCCTTCACCTTCACCCTCGCCCTCGCCTTCGCCTTCGCCTTCGCACGGAGGAGCTTCAGGACCATAGATCAGCTGGAGGCCCCTTGCCACGACGGGATGATTGGCGGCAAATTCGCTTACTGCCCCGTCATTCAGGTAGTTCATGGCCGACAGAAACGCCGCGCCTTTGTTGAGCGGCCAGACATGGTTCTGCACCCATTTCCCCTGGGTGCGCAACGCCGTCTCTCCCTCCTCATTCTCACCCATCATGATGGCAATGCGCGGGTCAGTCAGATCGTCATGAAAGCTGTCAAGGAATCCAAAGACCGGGTCCCAGACTTCCGGCTGTTCCAAGAGCAGCCTTCTCATTTCTTGGAGTGAGGCAGCGGCCGGTTCGCCGCCGAGGCCCAGAGCCAGTTCGATGGAATACGGAGTAACGGTTCCCGTAAAGGTCGCAGTCGTGGACACCGCCGCGGCGGGCAGACCTTGCGCCAGATAGCTGGTGTTGGGCAATTCACACGCATCCGGCAGGATGGTGGCGTTCAGTTCGGCGCACAAGGTCCCGAAGACGTCCGCTGCGTTGCCGCGCCAATCCACGGGGCTGCGATCCGGCCCGGCGCTCTGACCCAGATACACGGCGCTCAGGAAAGTATAGGTGAACCACGAGCCCGGATACGTGACGACGAGGCCGTCGCGCTCTTCGCGGGTCATCGCATACCATGCTTCATCCGCAAGGCACTCTTCCGCAACGCCCGCATAGAGAATCGCCCCCAGGGCCCCCTCATCGGTCCAGTAGTCAATCAGCAGCGGCAAATCGTCTTCATTACTGGCCCAATAGCCGCCGAAAGCCGCCGGTGCCGCGAACCCTTCGTCCGGCTCTGGCTTCCACGACAGGTAGAACTGCCGCGTTCCGGCATCAATAATAGCGGGCCAGTTCACCCGCGCCAGTATGTTCGTCACGCGTTCGCCGACCTCCGGGCAGGCAGCTTCCAGTCCCCCCGCGCAGGCACACGCGCCCATCAGGAAAAGAAACGTGTCGATGGTGCTCGCTTCAACGGCGTTGATATCACCTGGATCAAGCTTGCGCGTCCCGGTAAGCGGCCCTTCCAGTCCCGCCGGGTCAATACCCCCGAAGCGATACATGAGGCCGGCCGCGTTCCCGAGCATACCCGTCGGCTCATTGCCGAACAAGTCGTCGTTATCCACAAAGCGCAACACGCGCAGCGCCGCCTCACATGCGGCATCCGTGCCGATCCAGCCTTCTTCCATCGCGGCCGGCAACGACGCGAGGAGCCAGCCGGTTGCGCCCCAGTGGATCAGGTCGCGGAACAGCGTACGGTCCAGGACCGCGCCGGTCTTGGTGTCACGCAGACGCAGCATGGACTCGAAATCACGCCGCGCGATTTCGCGCAGCATGGCGTCATCGTTCATCGCTGCAACGGAAGCGGCGTCCGCCGGAGCGGGCGGGTCGGTATCCACGAAGCCAACGAATTTGACCTTGAAGCTGCCTGCGGGAGGATTGATAACTCCATCAATTACGTGACGCTCCTCCACAATAAGGTTCACGAACTTGACCTGCTCGAGGTCGACCTGGTCTGCAAATGCCGCGAGCGGCACGTCAACCACCACGTCCGGCGACAGGACATTGTCCACATTTGCGCGCACGAAACCGGTAGCCCACTCTCCGTCCTGCAACTCAATCTTGACCGTGAGTGCCGTAGCGGCGTCCACTTCGCCCAGGACTATGCGCAGCAGCTCCAACACCACCGCAGGTCCCGCGGTAGCCATCACGTTTTGCGTATTGAACGTGGCGTCTTGCTGCAGCGGAATCTCAGGCCCCTGGCTCCCGTCCGCATTGACCGTTTGAATCGAGGGCCGGCCGAACGTGAAATAGGAGCCGCAGAACTCGTCTTCGTCGGCATCGTGAAACGCATAGGCAAACTGCAGCGACCCAAGGGTATCCAGGCCAGATCCGTCAAAAACAGGCTCAAGCGCCGCCTGACTCGTATCAGGACGTTTGTTGATCACGCCAAGCGTGCCGTACCGGCCATCGCCTGCGTGCCGTGGCCACGCATTCGTATAACGCGGATCCAGGACAGGATAGAGAACCGCGGAAGGAGGCTCCCCTTCCCCGGCGTCCGGCGGGAATGCCTCCGTAACGGTTTTTGAAACGCCCACAACGGCTTCTGCTGGAACCGCGCCGGGATTATCCGGCGGCGGAGTCGCAGAAGGACTGGTTTCTGAGCGTGAGAACTGCCAGCCCCGTGCAGGCAGCGCCTGGACGGATACAACGCCGTCCTGCGTCCGCTCCAGCAGGACGGTGTTGGAGCTGGGCGTCGCCCATGGCGCACCCGCAGCCTGCGGCGAAATCAACAATGCCAATAGAAGCAGGAGCTCGTTCTGGCGAAACATGCGCTTAATGTCCTTCTCTCGGATGCTGTCTTGCCACCCGGCGCGGTTGGCGGGGTTCCACCAACGCGACTGCGGCACTCCTCATTACCCGGGAAAAGCCGAACCTGCGGCTTGTGGTCATTTCTATCCTCGCGCAAGGCCCCTCTATGGCCAGAAAAAGTTGAGGCGCGCCACAGTCTCGTCCACGAGCAATTGTCCACCTTCCGGCCCGACGACAAAGTGGTCCGCGCTGTATCCGCCTCCGGAGATCGCCTCGGCGGTCGGCAAGTAGCCGCTCGACGAATCGCAGAGTTGCACAAGAAATGTCAACACGGGCTTGCTGCGCGCCTGAATGCGGAACCCGTAATCGAGAAACAATTCAAACGGGTTCGTGGCCATGCCTACGTCGCCTATGCGGAGCACGTGAAACCGCATGGGGTGAACGGAGTCGGCTTCATAGAACGGCAGGCGCGCCGGTTCAACCTCTGGCAAGTCCAGGGCAATGACATCGTGCCGCAGACATATGGCGGCCTTCGCATCCGCAACCGCCGCGGGCAGCACCGCGTCCACGGCGTCGGCGATGCGGCGCGCGAGTTCCTGCCTGCGCGACAGCCCCCGCCGCTGGAGCATAATCTCTTCCGCGGCCTTGCGGAACATGGGATGGGGCGAGACGTCGCCCGCGGCGGCACACTGCGGAAGAATGAAAAGCCCTTCGCCATGACGGCGGCTGATTTCCTGGCGCACGTCGTGCCAGAAATCGGCGGATACCTGAGAGAGGCCTTCGGTTTCCTGAGACGGGCACGCGATGTTGATGACCATCCCGGCCAGCGTCTGGTCCGGACGCCAGAAGAACAGCAGTTCGACGCCGGGGTCCGTGCTGCCTTCAAAACTCTTGAAGTCGCCGCGCCGCGTATCGCCGTACATCAGCGCGGCGCCATCCGAGTACTGGGCGCGCCGATTGATGCCGAGGGCGGCGCTGCCCAGCGCCCAGTTCATGCTTGCAGGCGCGCGGTTTTCCCAAGCCGCGGCCACGGCGTTCGCGGTCTGTTCCACGAAAAACGCGCCGTACTCGGATGCCGTCATGACACCCGGGTCGTTGCTCACGTCATACAGTCCTTTATACCTGCTGTCCTCCAACCCCGGCGCAGTGTGCGTGTGCGTGGCGTTCACGACCAGTTTGCGCGGGTCGAAACCGGGCAGGCGCCCGGCGACTGCCTCGCGCAACCGGTCCACCGTGCCCCCGCACACACCGACCAGGTCGCAGGAAACCAGGATGGCCTGCTCGGTCTGCCCGTCCGGCCCGCGCGTTTCCAGCGCGAGCGCCGTGACCGTAAGCGGGTCCAGCACGCCCGTCGAGATGCGTTTGTGCAGTTGGCCCACGAGCGCCACGGGCTTCGGCGGCGTGATGTCCATTGAGGCCCACCCCGCGAAGAGCGGGTCTTCACGCGTAACCTTCGCCGCCAGAGCGGCCGACGTTTCCTGGAACCATTTGCCGCACGCGGCGACCTGCGGCGCGTTATTCTCCGGGTCTGATTCGTATTCGATACCTAACAGAAGCGGCTTCAGCCGCAATTCTTCGAGCACTTCCAGCACTGTCCCGATTTCGCCCACACCCTGGCCCCAAGGCACGTCACGGGCGTCCGGCGCAGCCTTGTCCAAGTCCTTGAGATGCAACGCCAGCAACCGGCGGTCCAGCAGCCGCACGGCGTCCGCGGGCCTGACGCCGGAACGCAGCCAGTGCCCCGTGTCGCCGCAGGCGCCGATACGCGCCCCGCGTCCTTCGCACGCGCGCAGCACGGCTTCCGGATTCCAATAACGGGAACTGCCTTCAGGATGGTTGTGAATGGCGAGGCTGATCGAAAACTCGTTGCAGCATTTTTCGATTTGGTCCAGCGCCTCGGGCAGCGGCTCCGAAACGAGAAACTCGACACCGAGCCTCTGCGCGAATTCAAACACGCGCCTGCAATCCGTCTCGCCGGCCGGGATGTTGTGCAGGTAGATGCTGACCAGCCGCACCTTCGCGGCCTCAAGCTTCGCACGGATTTGCTGGATGGACTCGTCCGTCAGGTTCGCGTCGAACAGCACTTCGGCATCGGGCCAGACACGCTGGCCTTCAAACGCCTCGATGCAGTCCATGCCCAGCGTGGCCGTCTTGTCCACCGCCTCGAAGAAGCTGAACCGGTTGAAACTCCACGCAGCCGGGCCGACGCGCCAGCCGAACGGCGTTTGCGCATCGGCGCGGTAGCTCGCGCCCAGAAGGCCAAGCACGGCCAGGAGCAGGGCATAGGTCCGTGTGCGGCTCATGTCAGTCTCCATCCGTTGTGCAGGGGACGCTGCAACATGGCATTGGCCTCGTCGTTCTCGAAGAATCGGCCAGCCTTCGGGTCCCACCGGAGTTTCTGGTTCAGACGCGCAGCGATATCGGCCAGCATGCCGAGGACCGACGCCTTGTCCGCCGCGTCAACGTCGGAGACGGGGTCCTTGCGGGCGCGGATACACGCGAGCAGGTTGCCGCCGTGGTTGGTCGAGTCCGTGAGCCGCGAATCGGAGTCCTTGAACGGGACGGTCAGCAGGGTTTCGGGCTCGGCCCAGATGCCCGACCGGTCCACGTGGACCCAGCCCTCGTCTCCGATGAAACGGCAGCCGCTCTTCTGTTGTTCGCAGTCCTTGAAGACCATGCGGAGGCCCGACGCATAGGTGAACGTCGCGGCCCACGTGTCGACGTTGTCCGTGAAACCCTCGTTCCGGTACGTCGCGGAGCATTCCAGTTCAAACGGCGCATCGCCGATCTCGGGGCAGCCCCAGTTTGCGATGTCGAGATGGTGGACGCCCCAGTTGCAGATAAAGCCGGAACAGTAATCCCAAATCAGGTACCAATCGGGCCACGCAACACGCCCGGGATTGTAAGGCTTCGCGGGCGCCGGGCCGCGCCACATTTCCCAGTCGAATCCTTCGGGCACGGGTTGCGGGTCTAGCGTCCCTGTGTATTTGGGCCGGTAGCCGGGGCCTTCGGTGGCCACTTCCACCGTGTGGATCCTGCCGACATACCCGTTGCGCGCAAGCGTGCAGGCGCGCTGGAACGGTTCAAGCGAACGCTGCCAGGTGCCCGTTTGAAACACGCGCCTGGTTTCGCGAACAACTTCCCGCACCCGGCGCGACTCCTGGACCGACACGCCGAGCGGCTTCTCGCAATACATGTCCTTGCCGGCGCGCGCGGCCGCCGTCGCAATCAGGGCGTGCCAATGGTCCTGCACCGCGATCATAACGGCGTCGATGTCCTCGCGGGCGAGCACGTCGCGCCAGTCCGCGTACATGGCGCAACCCGTGTCCTCGTACTTCGAGTCAACAATCTGCTTGGCTTCTTCCCGGCGATCGGCATACGCGTCGCATACCGCAACGACCCGGCAATCGGGCAGGCCGAGAAACGAGTTCATGTTCGTCTTGCCCATGCTCCCGACGCCAATACAACCGACCGTAATCTTCTCGCTGGGTGCGACGGCTCCCTCCGCGCCCAACGCGGACGCGGGGATAATGTGCGGCAGCACCGCCACGGCCCCCGCGGCGCTGCGACACAAGAACTGACGGCGATTCATGCTCATGATGGTTCGTCTCCCGTTTGTCTCCGCGGCTCCGTTTTTCCGAACCGCACCCGATAGGCCGCTCCCCCCTTGAGTCCCGACTCGCGCCCGGTTTTCGCGGCCCGCTCCCGGTCCCGAAACGCCGGACCGCGGCACAAGCCTGAGGGCGCACCTGTCATATTGCCGCATTCGCCGGTCAAGAAGCGGCCAACATCCATGCCAGGGGCCATTCGCCCCGCGGCTGCATCCGGAAGGGCTCCGACGTCCATGGCCCCCATGAGCACGTTGCCTCCGTCGGGACTACAATCCAGGCAAGACGGCTTCACGGGGTTCAAGGTCCCGAGACCGTTCTCCGGTGTGACCATGCGGCATCAACGCGGCTCAAGCGTCAAATGCACTCTGTGCCGTGCCGCCACGGTCAGCGCACGCGGCCACGTTCGGACTCTCTATCGTTTCGGGCCCGGTGTCTGCGCGCAGCCGGAATCAACGCTCGCTCCTCCGGTTGCGGCCGCCTGCTCGCGGCGGATTCTCCGCGCACCCAATGCACAGTAGCACAAGGCCCCTGCTCCTGCAATCCCGGCGGAAAGCGTATTGCTTTGCGCTCCCAAGCGCTGCACCGGGCGCCAATCCACTCGGGAACGGGCCGCGCGCCCCGGCAGCCACGGCGCTTTACTTCCGTTTCCAATGGCCCATCGCCGGGTTCAATATGCGCCGTACTCGGAATAAGCCTCAAACAGCGCTTCAACGTTGTCCAGGGGCGTGTCCGCCTGGATGTTGTGAGCGGTACACAAGACGTATCCGCCGCCGCCGGCCAGGCTCCCGATACGTTCGCGCACCTCTTCGCGCACGTCTTCCGCGCTTCCGTAGGGGAGCGTCTTCTGAATGGAAATGCCGCCATGGAACGCAATGTCGCGGCCGAAGTCCGCCTTCAGGCGCGCGTAGTCCATGCCTTGCACACCCGGCTGTAACGGATTCAGGATGTCCAGACCGCACTCAATGAAGTCCGGGATGAGGCTCGCGATGCTGCCGCAGGTATGATGCGCGACTTTGCAGCCAAACTCGTGGCCAATATCGATGAACCGCCGGAATCCTTCCCGGAGCATATCACGCCATATGTCATTAGGCATGAAGGTGTTGTGCTGCGTGCCGAAATCGTCTCCCGTAAAAAGGATGTCTATGTTGCCTTCGCCCGCTTCCAGAGTGCGGCGCAGGTACTCGCAGTAGAACTCCGCGATGCGCCGGAATATCGCCTTCGCCATGTCCCGGTTCAGGTACAGATCCACGAGTATCTGGTCCACGCCCCGGAGGTACATCGCCGGTTTGAGCTGCGCGCAGCGATTCAGGCGGTCGCCCATGAAAACGGCGGCTTTCCCCAGTTCGCGCGCGCGGCGCGCCTGCTCCCGCACGGGTCCGTAGTCAAACCACTCGACGCTGGGCCAGTTCGGGTAATGCTCGATTTCTTCGACGGATGTCGCGTCGCCCAGCGGAAACGC
>JAGMZX010000209.1 GCA_018005585.1 Candidatus Hydrogenedentota bacterium
CCTGAACGCACGTCGCCGCTAAGCGCAGATGAATTGCAGGACCTGATAGCCGCACTCAGCGACCCGAAGCCGTCCCCGCTCGAATCCGCACGAACGCCTGCAGCGGAGCCCGTTTCGGGGTCTGCCGGGTCCCGGCTGACAACGACGCCGGACGCCGCCCTGCACTTGGAAGACATCGAAGCACTTATTGCCGCCGTTGACCGCGATGCAAACGACAGCTTGTCCCCGGCCGCGGCCATGAAAGAGGAGCCCGTCACGCAGGAGGTGCTGGATGCGCTCATCGCGGAGATGACCGCGCTGCAACTGCCCGGGAAACCGGCCGCGCCGGCGCAGCATGCCGCGGAACTCGACACGCCGATCGCCGGAACGGAAGAGGACGAGGCTCTCAACAAGGCCGGTATGGACGACACACTGGCTGGGGCCGCTTTGGATGCCACGGCTGCGCACGGCCGCGAGATGCCCGCCGCGGAACTGAACGCGGGCGTCTCCGGGGCGGCCATTATTGACCCGCATTCCGAAGCGAACGCCTTCAACGCCTTTCCCCCTCCCCTGCCTGAGCAACCGGCGGCGGGCGCGGAGGAAAAAGGTTTGCTGTCCCAGGCAGACCTGGACAACCTGATCGAACAGGCCTTGCAGCAGGACAAGCAGAGGCCGCGTCCGCCGGAACCGCACGCCGAGGCGCCGCCCCCGATTACGGAGGAACCGCCGCCGCCCCCCCCGGCAACCGGGCCGGAACCGGCCCCGTCAAGGACTGCTCCAGGTCCCGCGCGCACGCGGCGCACGTTCGGGCCGTGGCTGCGCCGGCAATTTCCGCGGCTTGCCGTTTCGTTGCTTGTTGCGTGGACCGCCACCGCGGCCACATTCACCTATTTGTACCGGCATCAGGAGCAGCTGCCCGACCTTGCGGCGTTGCGCGCGCCGGTGACCTCCCGGGCCATCGAGGAAATTCTCTTTCGCGCGCGCGAGCGGTTTGCCGCGGGGGAATACGGCGAGGTCGTGCAACTGATGGACGAAGCACTCGCGGCGGCGGCGCCGGGCCCCATGCGCACCGACGCGGCTTACTTGCGTCTGGAGGCGCGGTATCGCGCGTTGCAGCCCGATGCGCCGCAAGCTGACGCAGACGCCGTCATTACGGAAATCGAGCGCACGGTGGAAGGTGCGCGCACGCATCCGAAGGCGCCGGAGGCCCTGAGCTGGAAAGCCGGACTGCACGAGCGCCTCAAAGACCTGTCGTCGGCCCAGGCCGTCTATGAGCAAATAGTCTCGTACTATCCCGCGGCCCCCAACGCCGACACCGCGCTGTTCAACGCCGCTCGCATCGCGCTTGCGCGCAAGCGCGCACGCGACAGCGTCGACCTCGCGCGCCGTTTCCTCCAGCAGTTCCCGGAATCCGCCCATGCCGGCGAAGCGAGCCTGCTGATCGCGGACGCCTACGCGCTCGCGGGCATGACGGACGAAGCGCGCAGCTTGTACGCGCGCACGGCGCAGGAAGCCCCAACAACCGCAATGGGCGCGCAGGCCTACCAGCGGCTGGGCGAAATGGCGCTCCATCAAGGCGATTATGAAGCGGCTATCCGTTATCTGGAATCTCGCCTGCGCACCGCGACTACCACCGCGGGCAATGACCGCGTCTATCTCCAGCTCGCGCGGGCGTATCGCGCTTTTGGCCGTTTGGAGGAGGCGCGCAACGCGCTCAACGACCTCATCAACTTCTTTCCGCAGAACGAAGTCACGCCGCACGCGTTTGTCGAGCTGAGTCAGGTGCTTGACGCGCTCGGCAGGCGCGACGAAGCGGTCCAATTGGCGCTCCAATCGGCCACGCGGTTCCATGATAACCCCGCAGTGCTCGCGAACGCGGGCGAACTGCTCGGCCTCGCGGGACGGCCCGGCCCCGCCGCGGAAATGCTCGTCGCGGCGGACGATGCGGGCGCGGGCGACCCGACCTTGCTCATCGCGGCGGGGCGTCATTTCCACACGGCAGACCGCCTCGAGGAAGCGTTTGCGGCATACGAGCGCCTGCGCACGAGCTATCCCCGCACGCCACAGGCCGTCGCGGGCGGAATCTCGGGCGCGGCGGTCCTGTATGAACTGGGCCGGCCCACCGAGGCGGTGGACCGGCTGGAAAGCCTCGTAACCACCACGGCGGGCACGCCGCACTACCTGTCGGCTGTGTCCACGCTCACCGGCATCTACCAGGACCTCGGACTGCGTCAGCGCGTGGTCGAACTCGCCCAACAGCTTGCGGGCGCATCGGAGGAACCGGAGATGCTTGCCCGGGCCGCTCTGGACCTCTTTCGCGCCGGCGCCACGGATTTGGGCCGCCAGATATCCGGCCGGGTCGACCTCGCACGGCTGACGAACGAAACGGCCTACGCGTTGCTCGCGGCGGAAGGCGCCGCGCTCGTGGACGCCGACCCGCCGCGCGCGGTCGAGAAACTCGAAACCGCCGCTCTGAATTACCCCGACGCGCGCAAACCGGAAGGCGACGTGGCGCTGCTGCGCGCGTATTTGCGAACGGACCGCCGCGCCGCCGCGCGCCGCGTAGTCATGGAACTCGACGGGCACGCGCGCGCGAACCCGGTGGATGCGCCATGGCTGGTTCAAGCCATCGTGGCCTGGGGCGACCATCTGCTGCAGATTGGGGACGCGCGCGAGGCCGCGAACGCCTACGCACTGGTCGAGGACCTGGAAGCCGGCCCGGGCGGTTTCGACAAGGAGACCCAGCGCAACCTGGATTGGGCCAAATTCCAGCACGCCAGTGCGCTGCTGGCGTTACATGATTTCGACGCGGGTCTCATCCTGCTCGAGGAGATTGCGCAAACCGGCGCGTCATGGGCGGCCGAGGCGGCGCTGAAAGCCGAGTACGCGCGCGTCGAACAGCGCCTGCGCGGCGCGCCCGCCGCCGCGGGCGGCGGAGAGGGGTAAGCCGCCGTGGCAAGCGAAGACCTCGTGGCGCGCGTGAAGCAGCACCTCGAACATCAGGCCGCCTGGCTCGAGAAAACGCTGGGCGAGCTTGAGCGTATCGAGGACCGGCTCGAAGAGGCGGAGTTGGACGAGCTTGCCGAACGTCACGCGCACGACGCGGCAATCACGGCGCAGTATACGCGAGAATGTGAAGCGCTGCTGCACGAATGGCGCCGCGTGGACGACATTAACGACGCGGACCGTGAAGCCGTGCGGGCACTGGCCAACCACGTCGAGGAACTGATCGCGAAGCTGACGCGGCGCTACCAGGAGGCCGCGGCGGCCGCGGGCGAACGGCTTGAAGATTTGCAGGAAGCGTACGGGGCGCTGCGCCGGAACAAACACGCGGTGCAGCGGTATCGCCCGGGCGGCGACGAGGAACCGGGCTGCCTGGACAAGAAGGCCTGACCTGAGAAACGCATGACGCCTCACGACCACCATAACGCCGGCGACCTCGCCGCGCTTGCCCAGGCGATGACCGCCTTCACGCAGGCGACCTCGACGATGGAAGAGGCCTACCGCCGCTTGCAGGAGCGCGTGCAGAACCTCGACAGGGAACTTGCGGAAAAAAACCGGCGGCTTGAGTTCACCACGGAGTACCTCAGTAATCTGCTCGAGAGCATTTCGGACGGATTCGTCGCCGTTGACGCCGCGAACGTGATCACGCACTTCAACCGCGCCGCCGCCGTCATTCTCGGCTACGCCCCCGAGGAAATGATCGGCCGCGGCTTCACCGAGGCGTTCGGCCGCGATTTCCTGCAGCCCGCGATTCCGGGCGTCACGCACCTGCGCGCGAAAAGCGGGCGGCTCGTGCCCGTGAACGAACGGAATTCGCCCGTGTCCGACCGCCGGCGCCGGCGCCTCGGCTACGCGAAAACGTTTCAAGACCTGAGCGAGATCATCGCGCTGCGCGAGCAGATGCGCCAGGTCGACCGCCTCGCCGCCATCGGCGAGATGGCCGCTTCGGTCGCCCACGAAATCCGCAATCCTCTCGGCGGCATACGCGGCTTCGCCGCGCTCCTCGCGCGCGACCTCGCCCGCGACGACGCGCGCCGGCGTCTCGTCGAGAAGATCATCGCCGGCGCGGAAAGCCTCGACAAGGTCGTGAATGAACTGCTCGAGTACACACGGCCCGTGGCCTTGCGCCTGCGGCCCGCCTCTTGCGCCGAAATCGTGGACGCCGCGATCGCGTTTGTCGAAACGGAACCGAAGGGCATCATCCTCAGGAATGCCGTCGACCCCGCGTTGAAGATTCTGGGCGACCCGGAGAGGCTGCGGCAGGTCTTTCTCAACATCCTGCTGAACGCCGTGCAAAGCATCGAGGACGCGGGCGAGACCCGCGTGTACGCGGAGGCGGACGAGCGCTTTGTCACGGTGGTCGTCGAAGACACCGGCTGCGGCATGACGCGCGAGCAGCGCGAGCGCATGTTTTCGCCGTTCTATACCACCAAGGAAAAAGGGACGGGGCTCGGTCTCGCCGTGTCGCTCAAGATCGTCGAGGCGCACGGCGGCGCCATCGACGCGGCAAGCGAACCCGGGCGCGGCACCGCCGTGTCGGTCATGCTGCCCCGCGCGGAATAGGAACGTATGTCCAGATACCGCATTCTCGTTGTGGATGACGACGCGCTCATGCGCGAATACGTGGAAGAGGCGATGGTCCGCGCCGGACACGCCGCCGACGCCGTCGCAAACGGCCCGGACGCGCTTGCGCGGATGGAAGCGACGATATACGACGTCGCGATCACGGACCTCAAGATGGCGCCCATGGACGGCCTCGAACTGCTGCGTCGCGCGAGGGCTGTCAGCCCGGACACCCCGGTGATCGTCATGACCGCCTACGGCACGATCGAAAGCGCCGTGGCCGCGCTGAAGGAAGGCGCCGCGGATTACCTGCTGAAGCCATTCACGCCCGACGCAATCGAGGTGGCGGTCGAGCGCTGCCTCGAGCGCGCGCGCATCGCGCGGGAAAACCGCTACCTCCGCGACGAGATCGATGCGCGCTATGATTTCGGCGCCATGATCGGCGACAGCCCCGCCATGCGTGTCGTCTACGAGCAGATCCGCAAGGTGGCGGACAGCCGCGCCACCGTGTTCATCCGCGGCGAGACCGGCACCGGCAAGGAGCTGGCCGCGCGCGCCATCCATTTCGCGGGGAGCCGCCGCGACAGGCCGTTCATCAAGGTCAATTGCGCCGCGTTGAGCGCGGGTATCCTCGAAAGCGAGCTGTTTGGCCACGAAAAGGGCGCGTTCACCGGCGCGCACGACCGGAAGATCGGGCGCTTCGAACTCGCGGACACGGGCACGCTAATGCTCGACGAGATTAGTGAAATCCCCGTGGACCTCCAGCCGAAACTGCTGCGCGCCCTGCAGGAACGCGAATTCGAGCGCGTCGGCGGCAATATCCCGATTCAGGTGGACACCCGCATCGTCGCCACGTCCAACCGCGACCTCGAACAGGCCGTCCGCCTCGGCAAACTGCGAGAAGACCTCTTCTACCGGCTCAACGTGGTTTCCATCTACTTGCCGCCGCTCCGCGAACGCAAAGAGGACCTTCCCGCATTGATGGACCACTTCCTCGAGCGGTTCTGCCGCGAGAACGGGCGCCGGGTGCGCGGCTTTGCGCCGGCAACACGCAAACGCCTGCTCGAATACGATTGGCCGGGCAATGTGCGCGAATTGCAGAACGCCGTGGAAAGCGCCGTGGTGCTCGCGGCGGACGATGCGCCGCTGCCGCCGGAGCAGGTCCGGCTCAGCGGCGTGCAGGCCGCCGCAAACGGGAACGATGCGTCAGGGGTGACCCCGGGCACGACGGTCGCCGGCATCGAGAAGCAGTTGATTCTCGTGACGCTCGAACACTGCGCCGGGAACCGCACCCGCGCGGCGGAGATGCTCGGCATCTCCGTGCGGACTCTGCGCAACAAGCTGAAAGAATACCGGCTCGCGCAGGACGCGGAGGAAACGGAGTAGCCCGTCTGTCTTTTCGCTCAGCAGGGCAATTCCCACCCCTTGCGGTATTCTTTCGTCAGCAGCGCGTTCGCGGCGCTGTTGTTCGCGATCACGCCCTGCGCGCAGTCATATTCGATCTTCGATCTTGCGAGCAGGGCGACGTTGCCCATGTTCGCGATCTCGGTGAGCGGCGCGGCATAGGAGAAATGCGACGACACCTGCTCGCCCGACTTGATGCCGTAAATCCAGTGCTGATACGAGTCTTCATTCGGAATGCGCGGGATGACTGCCGCGGGCCGCGTGTAATCGTTCATGCGCGCCGCGGGCAAAAGCCGCGAATTCTCGCCGTTGCAGCCGCAGGTTATCGCGCCGTCCGTGCCGATAAAGAGCGAACCGTTGCCCTTCTCGCCCAGGGGTTCGTCCGCGGACACGCCCTCGGGATGCGCCGGCATCAGCCCGCCGTCGTGCCAGTACAGGTCGAGCGGGCCCATGCCGGCCCGGGCCGGGAACGTGTACTTGATGACCGACTTGAGCGGCGGCGTCTGCGCGGTCATACCCTCCTGCATCACCACCTCGCACGTGAACACGGGCGCGTCCATCAGCCGCAGTGACCGAAAGGCCGCGTTCATTACGTGGCAGGCCATGTCGCCGATGGCGCCGCAGCCGAAATCCCACCAGCCGCGCCACTTGAACGGCGCGTAGCCCTCGTTGTACGGGCGGAACGGCGCCGCGCCTGTCCATAGGTCCCAGTCCATCGTGTCGGGCACGGGTTGGCCGGGCAAGGGCTCGGCGATGCCTTGCGGCCAGATGGGCCGGTCGGTCCACGTATGCGCCTCCGTGACCTGGCCGATCACGCCCGACCAAATCATTTCGCACAGTTCCCGCAATTCGTCGTAACAATTGCCCTGATTGCCCATCGCGGTGATCAGGCCGCGTTCTTCCGCCGTCCGGCGCAGCAACCGCGCCTCGGCTATGGTGTGCGTAAGCGGCTTCTGCACGCGGACGTGCTTCCCAAGCATCATGGCGTAATAGGCGGCAGGGGCATGCGTGTGGTCGGGCGTCGACACGGTGCACGCATCAATCTGGTCGCCCATTTCGTCAAGCATCTTGCGATAGTCTTTGTACTTCTTCGCGTTGGGCAGGTCATTAAACGCTCCGGCTGCGTTTCTCCAATCCACGTCGCACACCGCAACGATATTCTCGCTGGTGCAGCCCATGATATCGCCGTGGCCCATGCCGCCCACGCCGATTCCCGCGATGTTCAGCTTCTCGTTCGGCGAATGCTTGCGCGGAACGACCCGCGCGGCATTCACGCGCGGCGTGGTTGCGCAGCCGCTCCCGAAAGCGGCGGCCGCCACTGTGGTCGTGGTTGCAGCAAGAAAAGCGCGGCGGGTCAAGGTCCAGGATTCACTCATGGTTTCCTCCCAATTCTATTGAGTTCTTGCGCTTTGCGGAACGCAGCGCACTCTAGCCCCGTCCGGATCGAGGTGTCAAAAAGACACTCATACCGGCACGACCTGCCTGCTGCGCGGTTCACTCGCCGCTCCGGCGACTCCCCCTTGCGTCTTTCCCGCGCAAGCGGGAACCCAGCACACAAAACAAACCGGTCATTCCCGCGCTCTCCCCTCTTCGTCTTTCCCGCG
>JAGMZX010000210.1 GCA_018005585.1 Candidatus Hydrogenedentota bacterium
TTGCTGCGCGTAATTCAGTTCTACAACTCCGGTGGGTTTCATTGCGCAGACGATCCGGGCAGCACCGAAGACGGCTACGTGCCCGGCGCGGGCGCGGACCAGACCTGCTGCCCGCACGACAGCGACTATGCGCCATCTGGTCCGGACTGGCAGGTCAAGCTGACGGAATTGCTGCGCGTGATCCAGTTCTACAACTCCGGCGGGTATCACTACTGCCCGGCGGACGGTACGGAGGATGGTTTCTGCCCGGGATTGTCCTAACCTATCTCCGTACCTGCGTCAGACGCGATGATGCGAAATACGGCGGTTGCCCCGCTGGCGATGTCAGCATCATGGGGCGCCGTCCTCATACGAGTGTCTTGCCGCGGGTTCTGCGAGGAACGCGCGGCAGGTGGGGTGTTTCCCATTCTCTGCGCGCTACCGTGTTGGCTGGTCTGTTTCCGGGTCTTGAGTGGCGATTCGAGTCCCATGAAGGCTCTATAAGGCTCTATAAGGTCATTGCGCTTCAGAAGGGTCGGTGTTATATTCGAGTTTGATGGTTGAGGTGATGGTTGGCCTGGACCGGGAGCCTGCAGAGGCCGTGGTGGCCCAAGCTGCGGACAGTCAGACTCTTGAGGGGTTTGCGGCATTTTTCCTGACAGGGCGATGCCGCATTACAGGCAACCGGAATAACGGGGAGTGCAGCAATGAATCGACTCAGTCTACTTTATCCCGCCGTTCTTTGTGGTATCTGTTTCTTAATGCAAGTCACGGATGCCGTCTCGGCGATCCCCCTTGTTGTTAATCATCAGGGGCGGATTATCGTGGGAGATACCCCGTTTACCGGCACAGGCGGCTTCCGGTTTGCGCTGGTGGACGCCGGTACAGCCGCAAACCTGTGGACAAACGACGGTTCTGCTATCGGGACCAGTCAACGGCCGGAAAACGCAGTGGACGTAACCGTCGTGAATGGCGTGTATAACGTTGGTCTTGGCGACACGACCGTGCCGGGCATGTTCGCGCTGCCGGACACCGTCTTTGAGAGCGCGGAAGTCCTCTTGCGCATTTGGTTCGATGACGGGGTGAACGGGATTCAATACCTGACGCCGGACCAGTCGATTAGTAGCACGGCGTATGCGTTTCACGCGTTGGCTGCCGAGGATGCGGACACCGTGGACGGTGCACAGGCGGCTGACCTCGAGGAATCCGCCGAGATCGATGCGGCCATCTCTGCGCACACCGCCGACACGGCGGCTCACGGGAACATTGAACTGGATGCCGCCCGCCTCACAACGGGCACCTTGGACCTCGCGCGCGTTCCACAGGGGCCGGGCAGCGGACTGGACGCTGACCTGCTTGACGGCCAGCATGCGGGCGATTTTATGAGCGCTGGAACCGACAACTGGGTGAACGCAGCCGGCGACACCATGACCGGGCCACTCGTAATCGACCAGGCGATAACACAACCGCTGATCGAAGCGACCAATGCGTCTACGACCGCAATTCAAGGCACTACCGGCTACACTCACGGAAACGCCGTCAGAGGCTTTGCCAATGGCGCGCAAGGCCGAGGCATTTACGGGGAAGCCATCAGTGATACTGACAATATCAACTACGGCGGGTACTTCGTTGCCCGGGGGCATCAAGCCCGCGCGGTTTACGGCGCGGCGGAATCCGAGGAAACGATGACGAAATACGGCGGATATTTCTTGGCCAAGGGTGGCAATGGTATTGGCTGTCGCGGGGAGGCAAACGGTGACAACGGGAAAGGGGTATACGGTTATGCGACGAATGAGGGAGACGTCACCAATTACGGCGGGTATTTTGTAGCAAGGGGCACGAGCGGCAGAGGCTGCTATGCAGCCGGAAAAGCTTTTGACTTCTATGCTGGCGGCACGGGCCCTGACTACGGCCCTTTCACAGGTGCACACGAGGTGAGAATCGCGCCGGACAGCCTTTCGCTGCGTCCAGGGATGGTGGTATCGGCCACCGGATCAACTGCGGTGAGATCGGACGAGCAAGGCAGTCCCACCCTTTCGTCGACCATGCCGGAGATTGCGGTGTCCACAATCCCGAACGACCCGGCGGTTCTGGGGGTATTTGTCATGGAATCGCCACTGGATGAAGACCACTGGTATGCTGCCAAGACGGACGAACGCTTCGCGGTCGTAAATGCATTGGGCGAAGGCCGGGTATGGGTCTGCAACGCAAACGGCCCCGTGCGCGTAGGCGATTATGTCGCCAGTTCCGCCGTGCCTGGCTATGCGCAGCGCCAGGACGATGATCTGTTGCACAGTTACACGCTGGGCAAGGTCATCGAAACCGTCGATTGGGACAATGTCGCCGACACCGTCACAGTTGGCAATGAAACGTATGCCGTATACCTGGTTGCAGTCGTGTACACCAGCGGATGAACCGGACGAGAACAGCCATGCCAAAAAGCAGTGCGCAAATCTATGTGTTGCTCGTTCTTATGTGGTGCGTCTCCAGCGCAGTGCTGGCGCAGGTCGCCACGTCTCCGAGTTACACGCTCGAAACGACAGTGATCGATGGTGCGGGCGGTGTAGCGGTCTCGCTCGACTGCCTCCTACTGAGCGCCACCGCACAACCGGGAATTACTGGCGCGGTCAGTACGGCAGCATACATCGCGGGCTATGGTTTCATTTCTTGCGTAGCAGGATTGATGGAAGGAGGCGAGGGCGAGGGCGAGGGTGAGGGCGGGGGCGAAGGCGAGGGCGAGGGTGAGGGCGAAGGCGAGGGTGAAGGCGAGGGCGAAGGGGAAGGCGAAGGCGAGGGCGAAGGCGAGGGCGAGCCGTGCGTCGATGAATGGCATACCGCTGACCAGGATCACAGCAGCAAGATCGAATTGACCGAGTTGCTGCGCGTGATCCAGTTCTACAACTCGGGCGGCTTCCATTGTGCGGATGACCCGGGCATTACGGAGGATGGTTACGTGCCCGGTGCGGGCGCGGACCAGGCCTGTTGTCCCCACGACAGCGACTACGCGCCGTCCGGGCCGGACTGGCAAATCAAGTTGACCGAACTCCTGCGCGTCATCCAATTCTACAACTCCGGCGGGTGCCACTGGTGCCCCGGCGAGGGCACGGAGGATGGGTTCTGCCCCGGCGTCGCGCGGGGCGGCTGGATGGAAGCGGAATACGCTTGCCGGGAACGTTGAACAAACTGAGATCTCAAGGTTGAGACCTTAGATTCGTCTTGGCGCGCCACGCGAACCGCGGCGTTGTGCGGCCGGCTTATTCGGGGCGCGCCACGCTCATGTAGATCGAATTGGCGGCAGCCAGATTCAGATTGCTTATCAACACGATGACATGGCCCGGCCCAGCGGGTTCGTCCTGCTTGTCGAAGTCCTGGAGGTCGCCGCAATCGAAGTAGCCGTTTCCGTTGAGGTCCAGCAGGGCAAACTGTTCCGCGGACAACGCCCCGCCAAATTCGGCCAGTTCGAGGAAGCCGTCGCCATTGGCGTCGAGCAGGCCCAGCGGATCGATGCTCAAGGCCGGCAGAACGGTCAGCACCTCCTGCAACGAGAGCAGGTTGTCGCCGTTGGTGTCCGCGAGTGCGAAGGCGATGTCCGAAACGGTGGGGTCCAACACGCGGATTTCCGCAAGGGAAAGACCGCCGTCGCCATCGAGGTCGAATGCGGGCCAGAGCAGTGTAACGAGGAGCACGGGGTCGTCCGGCAGCGGGCATGGCGGCGAATAGGGATTGAGAATCAGGCTTGAAGATGCTTGCTCCAATTCGACGCCGTCTTCGCCCTCGGGATAGACCTTGACCGCGACGCTGTTGCCTCGCTCGTCCTCGGCCCATTGTTCCCGGTTAAAGGTGAAGGTAAGGTCCCGGGTTTCAGGATCCACTTCCACAAGAACCGCGCGGCTGCTGAGCGGCGGGATATCGCGCAGCGCCGGTTCCGTGGCGGCGTCCACGCTGAGCAGGCTGCCCCCTTCATCGAACGCGGCGGCCACCACATGAGCTTCGTCCAGGCGGTCCTCCTGAAGCGTAAAGGGTTCGCGTTCCGCGTCGCTCGGCCGGAGCCGCGCGAGGACACTGCCTTCGACGGCCCGTTCGCGCGCAAAGAACCAATACAGAGCGGGCAGCGACTGCGAGAAAAAGGCGTTCATCACCTCGTCCGCGGTGAGGCGCAGTTCGCGTTGCGCGCGGTCAAAGGAGACCGTTCCCGGCGGTGACGCGAGGACCACGCGCACACGTTCGAGCAAGCCCCGGTTTATCTCCGCCGAGGCGAACAGATACGCGAGCGGGTCGATGTCGAATGCGTTGGCGAGGAAGAGGAAGAAATCCTGCGCCGCCGTCGCATAACCGGGCGCGGCGTTGCTGAATGCGGAGAAGAGCGGGTCAGACAGGTTGGCCGTTTCACCAGCGTCAAAAGACCGGGCCGTGGCGAAATTGTCGAGGAGCTGGCCCACGTACGCGCCGGCGCCGTCCAGGAGCGGCTGTGCAAACGAGATCACGAGGGGGTTGCCTTCCGCATCCACATCTGTGGGGCTCGCGGCGGCAATCACGGGCAGGTCGTAACCGTCGAAAGCGGCGCCGTACAGCGCTTCGGCCAAGGCGTTCTCCAAGCTCAATTCCTGCGCGCCGTCCGGGTTCTCCGCGAGATTCGCCGCATTGTGCAGCGAAACGTTGATGAGTTGCCGGGGGTCCAGGCCGAGAACGCCGAACTGGCGGGTTGTGGGCGTAAGGTCCGCGAAGCGCTCATAGTCCGTGACGTAGAGGCCCGCGAAGTTGTAGAAAACGAGTTCATAGACGCCGTTCGGCGATACGAGCGCCGGGCTGCGCAGGCCGTTCCCCTCGAAGCGCGTTGCCGTTTCTTCGAGGTATTCTTCAATGGCGTTCAGCGTGGCGTTCGTCTCCGCCTGCGTGAAATCGGCGCGGCTATAAAGGTCTGTATGATCGATATCGCCCAGGCGCAAGGCGGTCAATTGCTGCAACATAAGCGGGCTCAACCGCAGCCTCCACTGGGGCTGCCAGGTTTGGCTGGTCAATACCTTGCCCTCGGAGAAGTCGAGTGTCCGTGCGTAGCTGTCGGGCCGGTAGACGACGCCAAACGTGGCCTTGCTCGGCAGCGCGGCCACGGGAACGACCAGCGTATCTCCCGTCACCTGGCCGAAGAGGGGAAATGACAGGCCGTCTTCAAGTTGGGCCAGCAGATGTATCTTGTCGCCGTTGCGGTGTTCGGGGGGCACCGCTCCGGACAGGAAAGTGAACGTGATTGTGGCGGGGGCCAGGGTCCCATCCGGTTGCGGGGCCGCGAAACCGCCGTCTTCGCTGTCGTGCGAGATTTCGAAAGCATCGGAAAGAATGAAGACGGGCTCCGGCGCGTTGACGAGGAAGGGCGCATCCTGCAGGGTAATTCCCACGCCAGTATCGCTTTGCAGGGCGTTGGCCGGCACGGACACGATGGCGGGGCCCGCATTCACCGTGCCGCCTTCAGGCCCGATCAGGGCGAAAGTGCTGCGGGCATACACGGTGACCCGGTTCTCGAGGATGATCGTGTCGCTGCCATAGGCTGTCTGGACGGTCAGTTGGACGTCGTACACGCCTGGCGCCGTGTAGGTATGCTGCGGGTTTGGCTTGTTCGCGACGTTGCCGTCGCCGAAATTCCAGAACCAGGCATAGATAGCGCCCGAACCGGGCAGCGACGCGTCCGTGAACCGCACCGTTAGAGGCACAAATCCCTCCGTCACGTCGGCCTGAATATTCGCTTCCGGTTTGTCGGGGTCGCGGGTAAAGAGTGGGCACCCCGCAAGGCCGAGGATGGCGGCAACCAATACCAACCGGAGCATGAGAGATGAAACGCGCAGCATAAGAATGATCCTTCCCTCCGGCCGCGGTCCGTGCCTTTGCACCCTGACCCGCGACGAACAAGACACAACACGACCTAAACCCAATCCAGGTTTAAGTTTGCGGAAACCGGGCGGAAAAGTCAACTGTTTTCCCCTGACTGTGTTTTCCCCAAGTTGCCCGGAGCGGGCTACTCTTCGGCGCGCGGCTCTTCCAGCGCCGGGACCGGTTCGCGGTCCGGCAATTGTTGCCGCGCCGCGCGTTCCCGCGCGCGCAAGGCATGTACGGGACACTTCGGGTCACAGACCATGCACGTGCCCACGCATTCGGTGCGATCCTCGTATGTGTTCGCGTCGCTCATGGTCATGCGCACCAGGGCCGCTCGCGGTCCGCGAGCAGTGCCAGCGTCTCGACGGCAATTGCAGCGTCCTCGTGCACCTGAAAATCGAACATGCCCGCGCAGATGAAATCGGCGCCATGCTCGAATGCGTACTGGAACCCTTCCCTCGGGTGAATTGCGCCCGCGCCCAACACCTTGAACGCGATCCACGGCACCGCCGACGTGCGGAAGAACGCCTCCGTTTCCTCCGGCGTCTCTTCCCACACGCTGTCTTTGCGCGGCATCGGCCCCGCGGACCAGTAGTTCTTTGCGTTGAACGTCTTCATGTAGAAATCGGGCGTGATGTGGGCTTTGACGCACGCATGGAGCACGTCGATGGCGTGCGCGCCCACGCCCGCGGGCACACCGTGCGACTTGATACGCTCCACGGTCTGACCCAGCTCATCGACCCAACCCATTTCCACAAATCGGTCGCCCGTTTCCCCCTGGATATACACCGCGGCGGCCCCGCGGTCGACCGCACGGTCGATATCGGCAAACAGGTCGCGCTCGCGCGGCTTGACCTGGGCGATCCACTGCAGATGGCCGCCCCGCTCGCCCCAGTGTTTGTCCAGTATGCGCAAGGTGTTGTCATCGAAACGCAGCAACGCCGTGTTGATCCCGTTCTCTTCGCAGCGCTGGAACGTTTCGAGAACTTTCTCGTCGGTGAAGTATTGGCGCAGCAACTCGGACACGTAGATGAGGTCGCGGCTGTGCGCGAAACCGCTGATCAGGTTGCCGCCGCAGATGAGCCGGCTGACCTCCAGCCCGCCCAGCTTGCCGCGCGGCATGGCCGCGCCAGGCGATTCTCCCGTTTCCTCCGGCGCGTTGCCCAGTCGCGCCAGAAGGGTTCTGTCCTCGAAACGGAAGCCCGCGGCCGCCGTTGTCGAAGCGGCCATGGCTCCGTGGAGAAAGGCGCGCCGGCTCATGGACCCGGGCATCAAGACACCCTCCTGTTCAGTCTGGAAACACTCGGTCTTCAGGCCTGAATGCCACGGTAACACGGTCTTGCCGCCCGAGGCAATGGGCATCCGTAGCGCGCGTGGCACGGGCGTCCCGCCCGTGCGGGAGGAACACGGTCTCCGCTTTCACGGAGATGATGCCCATGCCACGGGACGCCTGCTGTATTCACGGGGCGGTTCCTTCGGTGTCGCCAGCCGGTGGCCTGCCACGACGGCAGCAGCACGGGAATGCGCCGCCGCGGACGACCGCATGAAGCGACACCAGCAACGCCACCGCTTCCATATCCGTCCGAGGCAATAATCCGGGT
>JAGMZX010000211.1 GCA_018005585.1 Candidatus Hydrogenedentota bacterium
CCGGGACAATGCAGAATCCGTGCCCGGCCCAACGCCAGGCACGCGATATCGATCTTGTGCCCGGCCTTGCAGCGGCGCAGCCACGCCAATTTCGCCGCGTCGCCCTGGAACTTCTCGGGCGCGTCCCTCCGCAGCAATGCCGCTTCGAGGGATTCCTCAGACAGATGCGCCGCCACGGGCAGGGCAACCGGAGCGACACGCCACGCGACGCCCTGCGCGGTTATCGATTCGCGCGCCGTGGCTTCCCAGGCGCGGCGCATGCCATCGGCCAGCCGTTCGGCAAGAATGCGCCGGTTCTCGGGAGAACCGTCGTTGTATTTACCCGCGCCCACGTTGCCTCCCGCGCCGTTGAAGTGAATGTGCAGCGCGGCCGGAACGGCGAGCTGCCGCAGGAACCGCGCCACGCCCGGGAAATCAGGGTTGGCCACGCCTGTTCGATAGTAGCTTTGCGGATGCACGGCGTAATAGCTCAAGACAGCGAGAGGCCGGTCCTCATTCCACAGGCTCACCAGCGAAACCACCGGGTCAATCGTGCCTTCGGGCTCGGCGCGCAATGCCGCGTCGGCGCAGGCAGTATAGCGCGTCGCGCGCACCTTGCCGTCCGGACCGGGAATCCTGCGGTTCGACGCCACCTCGTAGACCGGCGCCGCGCCGAGGCCAATATGCGTCACCGGTTGCGCCTTTTCGACCGCGTCGCGCACGGCCTCCCGCAGTCGCGCGACGGTCTCGCGCGCGAAGTCGCCCTCATAGCGCCACAGGTCGATCCCGTGCTCCGCCAAGATGCGTTCCGCGGAAAAATCGCAGCCCGGTGCGTCGTGCTGATGCAGCGTGTGCACGGCGACACGTTCGCGCGTCGTGCCGGCAGCTTCCGCCAACGCATCGCGAAACGCGTCGTGGGCTTCATTGCCGATGCCGATCCAGTCTATGGCGCAGAGCACGATTGGCGCGTCAGCGTCGAGCAACACGATGCCCCGCGCGCGCAGGCCGAGATCCCAGGAATTGACCATGGGGTCATAGGCAAGCTGGCTGCCCACGGGCGGCGTGGCATCGATATCGAACGTGGCGGCGCGCAAGCCGTTTTCCGCCGTGGGCGCGCCTTCCCCGAAGGCTGCAAGCGCCGTCAGCGACAAGGACAGAAGGGCTACACAACAATTACGCATGATATCCTCCCCGCCCTTCGCGGGCTGGGCCTATTGCCACTTGCTCAGGACTGCATCCGCGTCGCGCTTCAACGCCGGCGCGGCCTGTTCCGCTTCCACGCGGCCCGCGATGATGTCCGTGAGCGCACGCTCGACGAGGTCGCGCACCTCCTGCCAGCCGGGGACGTTCGGCTCCGTGCGCGCGAACGACAGGCAATCGAAGGTGACTTTGCGGTAGGGCCGTTCTTCCCAGAGCCGCTGCACGTCAGGGTGCGCCGCGGCGGACTTGCGCACCGGCAAATAGCCCGTGCCCAGGGTCCAGCGCGCGCTGTTCTCGACGCTGGTGAGATATTTGATGAACGCCCATCCGGCGCGCTGTTGCTCGGGCGTCGTCTGGAACAAGACAAAATTCGGGCCGTACAGGACCGTCTTGGGGTTGGCCGGGTCATCCTGGGGGATGCGCGCCATGCCCCACTCGTCCATCCGGTCCTTCATCACCTCGGCAATGCCGCTGCTGGCCGCGCTTGAACGCATCGTGAACGCAACCTCGCCCTGCGTAAGCGCGATGTCGTCGTCGTAGCCGCCCGCAATCCGGTACGCGAGCCCCTCGCGCGCGAGCGTCTGATAGAGGTGGAACGCGCGCAGCGCCGCGGGGCCGTCGTACAGGGTTTGCGTACCATCGTATACCTCGCCGCCCATGCTGAAAATCATGCCGTCAAGCGTGCTGCAATCCACGTTGATCGCATAGGCGAACTTGCCGGATTGTTGCTTGACGCGGCGGCACTGCTCGACGAATTCGTCCCAGGTGGCGGGCGGATGATCGATACCGGCGGCACGCAGCACGACGCGATTGAAATAGAGCATCAGCACGCTCTTCGCAAAAGGAAACGAGTACATCTTGCCGCCGAACGTCGGGTAACGGTTCATCTCAAGAACCGCGGGGTAGAAGTCTTCGAGTTCTTCCGGCCTGAAGCCCAGTTCGGAGTCGTGAATGAGGCTATCGAGCGCGACGGCCGCGTCCGCGCGCACGTACTCGATGGTCGTGTTCGGATACCCGACGGCGAGCGCCGGAACCGTGCCCGCGCTCAGGCTCGCGAGCACCTTACGGTGAATATCTTCATAGCCCCCCGCGCGTTCGACCTTGATGGGAACGCCATCATACTGTGCATTGAACGCCGTGACGATGTCCTGGAGGAGAGTGGCTGTCTCGGCAGTCTGCCGGTCCCAGAACACGGCCGCGCCGGGATTAATGGCGCGGTATGCTTGTTCGCCGTCCCTGCCGCCACATCCCGCCGCTGCAATCAGACCAGCCAGACAAACTGGAACGAGGGCGCTACCGCGCATGCCGTCTTTATCCTTTGATACCCGCGCCGAGGGCCGCGTCAACGAAATACCGCTGCGCGGCGAAGTATAACGCCACGGTCGGAAAGATGACAACGGCGGTCGCGCACATGAGCAAGTGCATCTGGACGCCCTCATCGCCCTGGAAGTAGGTCAGACCCACCTGCACCACGCGCATCGATTCCTCCGCCGTGACAATGAGCGGCCAAAGCAGGGCGTTGTAGCTGCCCAGAAACGCGAATAGCGCGACTGTGGCCAGGGCTGGCTTCGCCAGGGGCGCCGCAATCCTGGCGAGAAACCGCAGATGGCCGCATCCGTCCACCTTGGCCGCATCGAAAAAGTCGTCGGGCAAACCGAGGAACGCCTGGCGCATGAGGAAAATGGAGAACGCATTCGCGCACCAGGGAACGATCAGCGCCGCGTAGGTGTTGTACCAGCCGAGCCTCGAGATCAGCACGTAATTGGGGATCAGCGTCAGTTCGAAGGGCACCATCATCGTGGCCAGCACCAGGGTGAACAGCGCGTCACGGCCACGGAAACGAAGCCGGGCGAATGCGTACCCCGCAGTCAGCGAGGTGAACGCGACGCCGAGCGTCACCATGCCCGCCACGAAAAACGAATTCAGAAAATAGCGCCCAAACGGCGTCGTTTCAAAGATGGCGTACAGGTTCCCCCAGCGCCATTGCCGCGGCCAGGGCCAGACAGCCGGGCGCATCGCATCGGCCAGGTCCTTGAAGGCGGTGCCCAGCATCCAGAAGAACGGCCACGCCATGAGCACGCCGCCCGCGGCCAGCACCGCGTACAGCAGCGCGCGTCTTGCGATGCGCAGACCCTTCATGAGTAGTGCACCTTCCGCCCAATCATGCGCCACTGAATGATGGTCAACAACAAAACCCCCGCGGTGAACAGCGTCGCCACGGCCGCCCCGGAGCCGAAATCATGTTCCCGGTACAGCTTTTCGTAGATGAGAAGAATCATGTTCGTTGTGGGGCGGAACAGGGCCCCGTCCGGGCGCTGGGTCAGCGCATAGAAACTGTTGAACGCCTGAAACGCGCGGATCGTGCCGACGATGCCGAGGAAGAAGACCGTCGGGGACAAGAGCGGCAACGTGACCTTGCGGACCACCTGAAACGGCCCGGCCCCGTCGATGCGCGCCGCTTCTTCGAGTTCGCGCGGAATCGCCGTGAGCCCCGCGAGGAACACGACGATCATGAAGCCGCTGCCATGCCAGATGTCGAAGAGCATCACGCAGCACAACGCGAGACTCGGCCCGATATCCGGCGCGACCCACCCGCCGCTGATCAGGTAAAGCATGCCGTCGCCTTCGATGAGCCACTGCTGCGCGGGCAGGCCGAGCCGCGCCATGACTAGGTTTGCGGCGCCTTCCGGATGATGCAGCAGCGCGCGCCAGACCATGGCGGCCGCAACGGCGGAAGTCACATAAGGCAAGAAATAGAGCGTGCGGAAAAGGCCACGGCCCCACGCGATGCGGTAGAGCGCATAGGCCACGCAGAAACTGAACAGCATCGTCGCGGGCACCGTTCCGGCTACATAGTAGACAGTCACGCGGACACTGCCCCAGAAATCCGGGTCGCGAAGGACCTGCGCATATTTTTCCAGGCCCACGAATGTCGCGGTCAGGCGCGCATAGTCGAACAGGCTCATGTATAGCGCTCCCACGAGCGGCGCCAGACCGAATATCACCAGGATCGCGAGGGCGGGCGACAACAACAGCGCCGCGAGCGGCAGGTCGCTGCGAAACCGCGCGCGCACGCGGTCCAGTGCGTCGTCCCAGCGGGCGAGCAGCCCATCCGGAAGACGCGCCAGAAGCGCCACAATCGCCGCCAGGCCTCGCATGGGCCCGTTCTCCTTATCCGCTTGCCGCGTCGAGCACGTCAGCGATCAGCGCGACGTTTCGCGCAATGGCCCCTTGGTTCTCAATTACGGCGCGCCTGCCGCGCGTGCCGAGCGTGCGCCGCGCCGTGGCGTCGCTCAAGAGACTCCGCAATGCGCCGCAAAGGTCCTCAGGCTGGTACACGCGGCGCGCTGCATTGTCCGTTGTGAGGATACGCGCCGGTTCGGCGAAATTGCCCATGTACGGGCCGAACACCGTTGGAACACCCAGCGCGGCGGGCTCGATCGGATTGTGCCCCTCGACACCGGGATAGAAGCTGCCGCCCACGACCGCCACGTCGGCAATCGCGTAGAACTGAACCAGTTCGCCGACGGTATCAAGAAAGAAAACCCGTTCGCCTGCGGGCCGCGCGCCATCGCGCACCGCTGACCTGCGCAGTATGGGCTGTCCGGCAAACGGGTCCAACGCATCGTCAAGCCTGTCCAAGTGCCGGGGCGCAACCACGATGCGCAGGTTTGGAAACTCATCCTTGAGCGCGCGCCAGCATGTGGCGGCGAGCGCCTCGTCACCGGGGCGCGTACTGCCGAAAACGAGGATTAGATCGCCCTGTTGAAACGCGTTTTCGCGGCGCACGCGCGCGCGCACGCGCGGCTCGATTTCGGTTGCCGCACCGTCGAATTTCGCGCTGCCCGTAACGGTGACGCACTGAGGCCGGGCGCCCAGCGCGATGATGCGGCGCGCGTATTCCTCATCCTGCATGCCCGCGGCGGACAGTTGCGCGAGCACCTCGCGGAAGAACCGGCCAAAACGCTGGTATCGCGTGAAGTGCTTATCACTGATCCGCCCATTCACGATAATCACGGGCACTCCCGCGCGGCGCGATTCGCGCACGACATTAGGCCAAAGTTCCGTTTCGATCAGGACAAGCGCGCGGGGCCGCGCCGCCGCGATAAACCGGCGCACCGTGCGCGGCGCGTCGAAGGGAAACCACGTAATTGCGCAGTTGGCGCAGGTCTTCTGCGCGAGCGCGCGGCCCGCGCCGGTCGAGACGGTCAGCAGAACGGGCGCGTCGGGGAAACGTTCGCGCAGCGCCTGGATGAGCGGCCGGGCCGTATTGACCTCGCCCACGCTGCACGCGTGCACCCACAGCGGCGGCGCGTCGAATGCGGGGACGAGCGGCGCAAAGCGCGCGGCCAGCTCGCGGTGGCGGCTCATACGCAGCCAGACAGAAAGACCGGGCGCCAGACAGCGCAACGCAGTGTTATATAGAAGGTAGGTCATCGGGAAGTGGATGAAAACGGGCGGCCCCGGTTCAGGCCGCCCGTCAGTTCCATTTTGTCATTATCGCGTGAATTACGAAGCCGGCGGCGCCTCGAAGAACTTGGCGCCTGTCGGATCGATAATGTCCGGCGTCACGAAGATCAACAGGCTCTGCTGTTGAACGGTCTTGCCCTTGCCACGGAAGAAGTACCCCAACAGCGGGATATCGGCCAGATAGGGCAATCTGTCCTCGCCCCGGGCGCTTTGATCGCTCACCAGACCGCCAAGGACCAGCGTATCGCCGTCATGCACGATCACGTTCGTCCACACGGCCTGCATCGAAGTAGTCGGCAACACAATCTGGTTGTCGAATTCATTTTCGCCGATGATGTTCGTCGTGGTAAAGGACTTTTCGCCCGTACGCGTCCGCACTTCCGGATTCAACCACAGACGGACCTGGTCATTGTCGCCAATCTGCGGCGTCACCGAAAGGGATATGCCGAAGTTGTACGGCTGCGGCACGACATTCTGAGTGAACGCGGTAGTCGGCGTGCCGCCGAACCCGGCATCCGTCGTGTATACCTGCGAATTCACGGAATAGACGAAATACTCGGTCGTGAAGTCGGCAATGACGGCCGGCTTGAGGTTCATCGTGGTAACGCGCGGCGCGCTCAGCAGTTCGCTTTCCTCGAGCCGGTCCAGGAAGTCAAAGGTGACGCTGAGATTGTCGCCGTCTTCGTTGTCCAGAATCGACCCGACGAAGTTGAACGTCGATTGAGACGGCGCGGGGTTTACCACCCCCGACAGGAGTCCTTCCGTGATGGTGTTGCTGATCACATTCGAACCGTCCGGCCTGCTGTAGAAGGGTATTGACTCGTCCACGCCGTCGCCGTTGATGTCGTAATCGTACGTGGCGCCCTGCTCTTCGAGCCCCGGCACCTTCTGGGCGCGCGCGTTTTGGTCGCTCAGGCTCAGGTCCCAGGTGAATCCGACCTTGTCCAAATCAGAAACGCGCACGGTCAGGAACTTCGCCTCGATGCTGACCTGACGGGGCGTCACGTCGATCTCGGCAATGTAGCGTTCGAGCTTGTCCAGATTCGTCGGCGTGTTCTTGACAATCAGCATGTTTGTCGCGGGGTTATAGATCATCTCCGAGAGCCGTTGATTCGTGAACGGCTCGTACACCTCATCCACCAACCTGCTCAACAGCGCAATGACCGGAGATTCGTTGTCAAACGTCGTGGCGGACGATGTCGTCGAACCGAGCGTAGCGCCGGTCGTGGAACCATAGGCGCCACCCGGCGCACCCGTAGTCGAGGTGGCGCCCGTGCCGGAGTCCGTCAAACCGACGATTCCGGGGTTGGCCTGCGGCTCGCCCACCTGCAGGTCATTGATCGTGCTGAACAAATCAGAGATATTGCTCAATTGAGTCACGTCGGAACGGCCGCCGCCGCCATAGCCGCCCATGCCGCCGCCATAGCCGCCCATGCCGCCGCCATAGCCGCCCATGCCGCCGCCATAGCCGCCCATGCCGCCGCCGTAGCCGCCACCACCGTAGCCGCCCATGCCACCGTAGCCGCCACCACCGTAGCCGCCACCGCCATAGCCGCCACCGCCATAACCGCCGCCACAACCGCCGCCGCCGTCGCCGCCGCCGCCGCAGCCGCCGCCGCCGTCACCGCCGGCACCGCCGCCGCCCTAGCCGCCACCGCCGTCACCGCCACCGCCGAAACCGCTCTCACAGCCGCCGCTCCATCCGCCACCGCCCTCACCGCCGCCCCCGTACC
>JAGMZX010000212.1 GCA_018005585.1 Candidatus Hydrogenedentota bacterium
TACCTGGAGAACATCATCCGCGTGCGTCACGGCAGCGTGCTGGAGCATGCGGTGATGAATTTCATTTTTGCCGACGTGAGCCGCGTCGTAACGCACGAACTGGTGCGCCACCGGGCGGGGACGGCGGTCTCTCAGGAGTCGCTGCGCTTCGTGCGCCTGCGGGAGCTGTCGGTCTATTGCCCGACGCAGATCCGCGAGAGCGCGGAGGGGATGGAGGTCTTTGTCAGGACCATCGAGCAGCTGGAGGAGCTGCAGGGAACGCTGGCGCGCATGTACGGGATCGACGAGGAGCGCGAGTTCGATCAGAAGAAGAAACTGACGTCGGCGTTCCGGCGCGTGGCGCCCATCGGCGTGGCGACGACGATCGGCTGGTCCTGCAATGTCCGTGCGCTGCGACACGTAATCGAAATGCGCACGGATCCCCACGCGGAAGAAGAGATACGCGTGCTGTTCGCCAAGGTGTACGAACTGGCGCGGGGCCGGTACCCGAACCTGTTTTCCGATTACGAGGTGGAACAGGTGGACGGTCTGCCCTGGGTCAAGACGGCTTGCGGGAAGGTATAGGGAACGCGGTTGTGAAATCACGAAAGAGCCAGACGCCTGTGCGCCGCGCGGCGGGGATGGGCCGCGGCTCGGCGGAGCCGGGGCCTGGCCTCCGGGATTGGATGGGAACGGGCGTGTGGCAATACCGTCCGGCGCGGAGTGTGCATCGGTTGTAGAGGAAAGTGGGAAATGTCGCAGCAGGGAGACAACGCCAGCAGAGGGAGGCGCAGAAAATGCTGTTTCCGGTAAGAGAACCATTCAAGTTGTCCGAGGATTTCGTCCAGTTGTTTCGCGGGAAACAACCGGCATGGGGGCCGCTCGGGTACATCACCTACAAGCGCACGTACGCGCGGATCGTCGAGAACGACACGGGGCGCACGGAGGAGTACTGGGAGACGGTGCGGCGCGTGGTCGAGGGATGCTACACCATCCAGAAGACGCACTGCCTGAATCTCAAGCTGCCCTGGAACCCCGAGAAGGCGCAGCACTCCGCCCAGGAAATGTACCGGCTCATGTGGGACTTCAAGTTCCTGCCGCCGGGGCGCGGCCTCTGGATGATGGGTACGGACTACATCTACCAGCGCGGCTCCGGGGCGCTCAACAACTGCGCGTTCGTGTCTACGGAAGAGATCGACACGGATTTCGCGGAACCGTTCTGCTTTCTCATGGACATGTCGATGCTCGGGGTGGGCGTAGCGTTCGACACGAGCGGCGCGGGCAAGATCCGCATTCAGCGTCCCACGACCGGCGATTACACGTTTACCGTCGAAGACTCGAAAGAGGGCTGGTGCGACCTGGTGCGGTCGATGCTGAACGCGTACATTGGCCGCGCGTTGAAACCGACGCATGTCGATTACACGAAGGTCCGGCCCATGGGTTCGCCGATCAAGACCTTCGGGGGGATTGCGCCCGGGCCCGGGCCCCTCATCGAGTGCATCAACAATCTCACGAAGATCCTGGACGCACGCGTCGGCGAGCGGATCACCTCGACGGACATCACCGACTTGATGAACGTCATCGGCAAGTGCGTCGTGTCGGGCGGTGTCCGGCGCACGGCGGAACTCGCGCTGGGCGACCCGGGCGACGAGGAATACCTGCGGCTGAAAGACCCGAAACTGCATGAGGACAAGCTGACGGCGTGGCGTTGGGCTTCGAACAACAGCGTGAGCGCGCGCGAGGGCATGGACTACGTCGTCGTGGGCACGCAGACGGCCAAGAATGGCGAGCCGGGCTATTTCTGGCGCGAGAACGCGCGCGCGTTCGGCCGGTTCAAGGACGGCGCGACCTGGGCGGACGCGAAGGTGGCGGGCACGAACCCCTGCGCGGAACAGAGCCTCGAATCCTTTGAGATCTGCAACCTTGTCGAGACGTTCCCATCGCGGCATGACACGATCGAGGAATACAAGCGGACCCTGAAATTCGCGTACCTCTATGCGAAAACCGTGACGCTGATCCCGACGCACAACGAGCGCACCAACGCCATCATGCTGCGCAACCGGCGCATTGGCCTGTCGCAGTCCGGCATCGTTGAGAGTTTCGAGCGGCACGGCCGGCGCGCGCACTTCCGGTGGTGCGATGACGGTTACCAGTATATCCGGGAATTGGACAAGATCTACTCCGACTGGCTGTGCGTGCCGCAGAGCATCAAGAAGACGAGCGTCAAGCCAAGCGGTACGGTCTCCCTGCTGCCGGGCGTCTCGCCGGGCATCCACTATCCCCACTCGGAGTTCTACTTCCGGACCATCCGCATCGACAAGACGAGCCCGCTCATCGAGCCGCTGCGCAAGGCAGGCTACCGCATCGAGGAATCGGTGTACGGGGACAACACGTGGATCGTGTACTTCCCCGTGCACGAGCGGTATTTCAAGCGGTCGAAGCACGACGTGTCCATCTGGGAGCAGATGGAGAATGTGGCGCAGATGGCCTATTACTGGGCAGACAACCAAGTGAGCGCGACGGTGACCTTCCGGCCCAATGAGGCGAAAGACATTCCTTACGTGCTCGAGATGTACGAAACCCGCGTGAAATCCATCAGTTTCCTGCCGCTCAAGGAGCACAACTACGCGCAAGCCCCGTATCAGGAGGTCACGAAGGAAGTCTACGAGCAGGCAGTCGAGAAGCTGCAGCCGTTTACGCTCGAGACGGTCAAGACCGACGAGGCGCAGGACCTCTTCTGCGACGGCGACAAGTGCGAGATCAATGTGGCGGAGCACATGCCGCAGCAACAGGAAATCGAGGTCGAGGAGTTGCCCGCGCCCAGCAAGGACCGGCTCAGCATGACGTCATAGCGGGAATTCAAGACGGCAACGCGGCGCGCGGGCGGCGGGTTCGCCCGCGCGTTCTTATTGCGGCGCCTGCCCTTCCTCGCATGCCTTGGACGGCTTGTTCTCCAGGAGCAGGTCGTCCAGGATGAGCAGGCGCTCGAACCAGACCATCAGCAGCGTGCAGAGATACCGGCGCCCCATCTGGCGCAGGCGCAGATTGGACTGACCCCACGTGCGGCCCGACCACGAAATGGGAATGCGCGCGATACGGTAGCGCCGCACCAGCGCGGAAAGGGACATCTCGATTGTTACGTTGAAGTGTGCCGCCTGCAAGGGGCTGATGCTCTCGATGACGTGGCGGCGGTAGACCTTGAACGCGTTGGTCAGGTCGTTGTGGCGCGTAAGGAAAAGCAACTGCATCGCCTTGTTCACGATGCGGTTGGCCAACAGTTTCACGGGCGGGTACATGGTTACCTGGCTTCCGCGCATGAACCGCGAGCCGAACACGCAGTCGTAGCCTTCCTCGATCGTGCGGTAGCACCGCACCACGTCTTCCGGCGAATCCGAACTGTCGGCCATGACAATCGCGACGACGTCCCCGGCGATCTGGCGCAAACCGCACCGCACCGCACGGCCCAGACCTCCCGGCGGCGTGTTGTGAACCAGGCGCACCTCGGGAAATTCGCGCTGCATTTCTTCGACGGCTTGCGGCGTCCGGTCGGTGCTGTTGTCGTTCACGACGAGCAGCTCGAAGGGGATGCCCTCTTCGCGCAGGCGCGCCCCGAGCGCCGAAAGCGTGGGCCGGATGTTCTCTTCTTCGTTGTAGGCGGGGATGAGAACAGTGTATTTGAGCGTGTTGCGGTCCGCCGGGACCAGCTCAGATGCGCCCCTCGAACCCATGGTAAATCTCCTCGAGGATGCGCCGCAGGTCGTAGGTGAAATGCCACTCGGGATAATGGCTCTGGAACTTGCGCACGTCGCCGATCCACCAGATATGATCGCCGATGCGGTTCGTTTCCACGTACGTCGTCTGCATCTTCTTGCCCGTAATCTCCTCACACAACGCGATCGCTTCGCGCATCGAGCAATTGCAGTGCCGGCTCCCCCCGATATTGTAGACCTCGGCACAACGCGGCGCGCGGAAAACCTGTTCAAAACAGCGCACCAGGTCGTCCGAATGGATGTTGTCGCGCACCTGCTTGCCTTTGTAGCCGAAAATGCGGTATTCGCGGCCCGTCATGGCGCATTTCATCAGATAGGAGAGGAAACCGTGCAGCTCCGCGCCGGAATGGCCCGGCCCAGTCAGGCAGCCCCCCCGGAAGATGGCCGTCTTCATGCCGAAGTAGCGGCCGTACTCCTGGACCATGACGTCCGCCGCGACTTTCGACGCGCCAAAGACACTATGCTTGCACTGGTCGATCGACATGGTTTCGTCGATGCCGTGTTCCGCCCAGGGATGACTTGGGTCGAGTTCCCAGCGCTCCTCCCGTTCGACCAGGGGCAAGTAATTCGGCAGGTCGCCGTAGACCTTGTTTGTCGAGGTGAAGATGAAGGGCGCGCCGGGCGCGTGTTGGCGCGTCAGTTCGAGCAGATGCAGCGTGCCCTGCGCGTTCACGCCGAAATCCGTGAGCGGCTCCTTCGCGGCCCAGTCGTGGCTCGGCTGCGCCGCCGTGTGGACAATCAGGTCGATGCCGCCCGCATAATCACGGAAACAGGCGTCCAGCGCCCCATAGTCGCGGATGTCTATCTCCCGGTGGATATAGATCGGGAATTCCTCTTTGAGCCGCTCCGCTGACCACCGGGTCGAGCCTTCCTTGCCGAAGAAATACGCGCGCATGTCATTGTCGATGCCAATCACCGTCCGGCCCGAGCGCGCAAAATGACGGACCGTTTCCGCGCCGATAAGCCCCGCCGAACCAGTGACAATGATCACGCCCATGCCGATGCCCTCGTGGAATCCATGCAGTACCTGCGAGAATACGCGCCCAGTTCCAGCCGAACGCAACGCATTCTAATACGCCGCTTCGGGGGTGTGTCAACTTGGAAATAAGATGGGGGAACCTGCGCGCGGCGCCGCGTGAAATGCGCCCCGCCCGGCGGACCGGCGGGCAGGGCACGCAATGCGATGTGCCACGCAGCCCCCTATTGCATTTCAAACCGCACGAACTTCAAGGTCGCCTCTTCCTCGACGCTGCCGGTCGTGTTGGTTACGGACGTCCTGAGGAACACGCAGCGCACCGGGAAGCCGTCAAAGTGCGTGTAGCTGCGCCCGGGCAGTCCGACCGGCATTACTGCCCATGATTTCTCATATTGCGTAAATCGCGCAGGGTGTCCTTGAGTACAACTCCTGGTGTGATGGAACGCGGCCACACGCGTCCGAAACAGGCGATGGGGATGCAGCAACACGTTGCGGCGAAAGAGCTTGCGCCGGCCGGGGTCACTCGCTTGCGGCGGTTGCCTGCCGCAATGTTTCAAGCGCACGCTGGAAATCGGCGGGCGGCGGCGCTGTGAAAGTCATGCGCTTGAGCGTGGCGGGGTGTTCGATGCCAAGCAGTTCCGCGTGCAAGGCTTGCCCTTCTAGCGCCTGCAACGCGGCGCGAGTCTCCGGCGAGATGTGCCAGTCGCGAAAGTCCGTGACGCCATAAACGGGGTCGCCGAGGACGGGCCTCCCCGCGAAGCGCAGATGCACGCGAATCTGGTGGGTGCGCCCGGTCTCCAGCTGCAGCGCGACAAGCGAGGCGACACCGAACCGTTCGAGGACTTCGAAATGGGTGACGGCTTCCTTGCCGCGGATACCGGTCACGGTCATGCGCTTACGGTCTACGGTGCTACGCCCGATGGCGGCGTCGATGCGTCCCCGCAGTTCGCGGAACTCGCCGCGCACGAGGGCGAGATAGCGCCGTTCGAAGCGGTGGGCCGCGGCTTGTTCGCCGAGGCAAGCGTGCGCGCGCGGCGTTTTTGCGACGACCATCACGCCGGACGTGTACTGGTCGAGCCGATGCACGACGCCAGGGCGGACCGGGTCGCCGCCGGGCCGCAGGAAATCGGGGCAGCGGAACAGGATCGCGTTGACGAGCGTGCCGCTGTAGTGACCCGGCGCGGGGTGCACCACGAGCCCCGACGGCTTGTTGACCACGACCAGTTCCGGGTCTTCATACAACACCTCGATGGGTATCGGTTCCGGCTCGAGCTGGATGCGGGGCGGCGGCGGCAGCGTCGCGGTTATGTGATCGCCCAAAGCGGCGCGGCGCGACGGCTTGCGGCATTCCTGGCCGTTCACGCGGACGCGCCCGTCCTTGATCAGCTTTTGCACGAACGTGCGCGAGGCGTCCTCAACCATTTCCGCGAGAAACACGTCGAGCCGCAACCGTTCGTGCTCCTCCACGACGACGGCCTCGACGGTTGCTTCATGCGTCGGTGTTGCCTGTCCCATGAATACCCCGGAAATGCAGTAGCGCGGCCATGAATTCATCGCCCAGATGCCAGGGAAGATAGTCCGCGTGCTCTTCCCGCGCCACGTGCTCGTTGATGGCCTGTACGGCCTTTTCCAGAACGGGGATCATCGTCCACCACAGGTCCTCATGATCGACCCAGAACCGGGTATCCGCCTCGAGCACCGCGGTAAGCAGGTCGCCGGGATACCGCTGCGCCTCGAGAAAGGGGTCGTCCGTCAACCGCTCAACGGCCAGCGGCACAGTGAAACGGAGCGCCAGATGCCGCGCGATCAACTCCCGCAGTTCCGCCGGGCTCAGCCGCCGGACCGGCTTGTTGCCCAGGCGCCGCAAGACCATAGCGCGGTCATCGTCGCCGCCGGCCTGCTCGTAGAGGTTGGGTTCCAGCTCCAGCAGCGGCTTGCGCATGTCGAACGGTGGTTCCAAAGACGATGCTCCAGTTGCTTTCAGGGCTCGATCTTGCCCGCAACCCGGCAGTCTAGGGTGGCCAGTGACGGTTTTCAAGGCCATCTTCCCCCGTCTAAATACAAGCAGAATCATGCGGCGACGCCAGAACCCTACGGTGACTGCTGCCGGCGCATGTCCCGGTCCGGCTGTGCCAATGCGCCGCCGCAGTCCCCGCCGCATAGTACCCGGGGAGGCATACAACATGACATAGAGGCGCCAGCGGCCGATATGCCGGTGGGTGATTAGCCTGCCCTTGAATTCACCCTTCTCCTCTATTTCCCCGGCCTGTCTCCGATGGCTGCCCCGGTATCGGGAGCCTCCGGTTCTGCCGCGAGCGCCCGTTGTTCGACATCGGGCGATTTGGATTGCTCCTCTACTATGTAAGATACATCTTCGTCGGGAACACGCTCAACCCGCCGCGTTTTGGGGTTGCGTCTGAGCCTGGCGCCGGTTTCCACGGCCTCGCGCTGCATTGCGGTGAGACCTGGAAATGGTCACCCGGTTATCTGCTTCTGAAACGGTACAGTAGGCTTCAATGGGGCCGCCGATTTTCATCGGCGGAAATG
>JAGMZX010000213.1:0-2343 GCA_018005585.1 Candidatus Hydrogenedentota bacterium
CAGATTCGCTTCATGACAGAGCCTTTCGGATTCTCGGGCAAAACACTCCCGCACCTGATTGGACCGGCCTCAAATCCCTCCCGGTTTCGTGCCTGAGGGCTTGCCATATGTGACCCGCCGATGAGCACAGCTATCATCAGGTCATCTTCATCGGTGGTCCTGGTTGCCCTCACCTCGGGCGCGCGTGTGTTGGTGCCTGATTCCCGAAGAACCGGCTCCAAACGGTCTTGAACCCGCGGCGGTGGGCGTTCGGTGTGGCGCTCTCGGCGCAGTTGCGGCAGATCTCCGGCAATTGGGAGGCATCATCTTCGTCGAAGCCCTCACGGATGCGGCCGTAGGCGGGGCCGTTCCACACGTCCCGGACCGATTGGATGCTCAGGTCGCCCGCAATGACCGTACGGAACCAATCGACACAGCAAAGCACTACGTGACCATTATATAGAACGCACATTTCGCGCGATGGACGGATACAGCGGCTCATCGGTTTCATGGGACGCCCCGCGTTGATATCGAGCGCGTTCTTGATGTTGCCACCCCGGTTCTCCAGGACAGACGTGACCAGCCGCACGCTGTGACGCCGCCAGAAACGCCGTGCCTTGTCAATTTCACGTTCATTCTTGCCCGTAACAATCATCGAGACCCGCAGGTCGAGGTTAGACCGCCTGGCTCGCAGCAGTCTCCGGAACGCGAGCACGTTATCGATTACTTTTCGCGCGTCGTAGCCCATGATCTCGCGGTTGGTCGCATTGTCCAGCGATTGCAGGCTTACTTTCACGCGTTTGAGTCCGGCGTCGATGAGTTGCTCGCCCATCTCCTCGCTCAGGCCTGTCCCGTTCGTCGTGACCAGCGTCACTGTGTCCGGTATACGTGCCGAAACGTACCGCACAAACTCCGGCAGCCGTCTGTCATTGAGCGGTTCGTTCTGCAGGTATAGCATGATGCGCCGGGGCTGTGTTTCCGCGAGTTCATCGATGATTTTCCGAAACAGGTCGAACGGCATCCGTCCATGCTCGAGGCCCGATTCCAGAACGGCCTCGTTGGGACAGAATATGCACCGTCCGTTGCAGCCCGCCTGCGTCTGTATCTGCACGCGCGGCTGCCCCCCGGCTTTCGCTCGTTCCACCTTGACGTCTCCTTCCAGTATCATGTCCAAGATACGGACAGTTCGCGGCCACGCCATTTACTGTGGCCCCGACTATGCCACAATCTGGACAAGAGCACAATGACGACGGCCTGTTTACTGTGTTCATGTCTGTTCCTTCTGGCCTCGCCGGAGGATTGCGCGCTTCCGCGCGCGTTGCCAGTAACCCTGTCCGCCCAGCGGCCGCGCATCCTCTTGACCCCGGTTGAGCGGGACGCCTTGCGCGCGCGCGTGAACCGCGACCCCTGGGCCGCGCGCGTCCGCGGCCTGCTGCTGGCCGAAGCCGATACCCTGGCCGCCGCGCCGCTGGACATTCCCCGTCGCGAGGGTCAGTGGTCCCATTGGTACGTTGGGGAAGCGGGCAACCGCCTGACGGCCCAATCGCCGACCCAGCACGTGGACCCGCTGACCGGCAGCGTATACACCGGAAGTCCCTATGACGAAGTCTATGCCGCGCAACGGCACGGTTTCTGGCTGCGTGGCGTGCAAACGCTCGGCATGGCCTACGCGCTCGAGCCACGCCCCGAATACGCGGGCCGGGTTCGCGCCATTCTGCTAGAGTACGCTTCCTTCTACGCCAGTCTGAGGAAACACACCAAAGACGGCCACTGGAGCCGCCGGGGCGCGCGTCTGTTCGCGCAAACCCTTGACGAGGCCGTCATACTCTGTCACATCGCTGCCGGCTATGACCTGGTCTACGATGCGCCCTGTTTCTCACCTTGGGACCATGAGCGTATCAGGAAACGCCTGATCCACCCCATGGTCAGGGTCGTGCTGGCACGAGACATGGGCGAATCCAATTGGCAAGCATGGCACAACGCCGCCATCGGGGTGACGGGCTATCTGCTCAATGAGAAACGCCTTGTCGACCGGGCGCTCAATGGGCAATCCGGGCTGCTCTTCCAACTCGAACACTCACTGATGCCCAGCGGCCTGTGGTACGAACTCGCGCCCATCTATCACTGGTACGCCCTCAATGCCTATGTCTATCTCTTCGAAGGAGCCGAACGGTCCGGAACTGCCTGTTACGGCCTGCCGAAGGTACGCGCCATGTTCGACGCGCCGCCGCGCTCTCTGCTGCCGGACCGTACGTTCGCCCCGTTGCAGGACAGCGACCGCCTTGCCCTCAGCGACGACCGCTGGTTCTACGAGGTCGCGTTCCGGCGCTACCGCGAGCCTCGCTTCGCCTCACTGGCGGGGCC
>JAGMZX010000213.1:2443-7123 GCA_018005585.1 Candidatus Hydrogenedentota bacterium
TGCTGCCGGACCGTACGTTCGCCCCGTTGCAGGACAGCGACCGCCTTGCCCTCAGCGACGACCGCTGGTTCTACGAGGTCGCGTTCCGGCGCTACCGCGAGCCTCGCTTCGCCTCACTGGCGGGGCCGCGCCCGCGCGATGAGGCGCTCCTCCACAAGTCCGAGGACCTGCCCGAATCCCGGGCACTCGGCCTCGAGGCGGCTGCGCTCGCGTTGTTCCTCGGTGCGGAGACGCTGCCGGAACCGCCCGCTCCGCTGGAATGGAGGTCGTCGAATGACCCGGGTGAAGGCCTTGCCGTTCTGCGCGGCCAAGAAAACCAGACGGTGCTCCTCCTGGAATACGGTCCCGCGCGAGCGGGGCATGTGCAACCCGCAAAACTGAATATTGTGCTGTACGCAGCCGGCGATATCCGCCTTGTCGATCCCGGCCGCGCACCCTACGGCCATCCGCTGCATCAGGGATGGTTTCGACAGACGCTTGCGCACAACACCGTTGTCGTGGATGAATCGTGCCAGCAGCCCGCTCAGGGCAGCCTGCGCGTCTTCGCCACGGGACCCGAGTGGTCGCTGGTCCGTGCCGCATCCGATGGAGCCTATCCGGGTGTTCTCCTTGATCGCACGGTGCTGCTCTACGACAACATCGTTGTCGACGTGTTTCGGGCATTCTCAAACGCGCCGCGCACCTTCGACCTGCCCCTCCATTTCAAGGACCCGGTTCCCGAGCCGCCCGAAACCACGCCAATCGACCGTCTTCCCAGTGCCCCGGGATACCGGGAACTCCGCGAAGTCCGGCTTGCGGCCGCATCATGGCGCGAGTTCTTGGTCAAGACCGGCACGGAGCATCGCCTGCACGTTTCCATGCTCGACCACAGCGAGGTCTGGCTCGCCGATGGACCCTGTTCGCCCGGCAGGACCGAGGGCGTACCGGTGGTGATCCGGCGCCGGCAAGGCACGGAATCGCTGTTTATCACGGTACTCCAGGTGTTGGCAAGCGGAGCCCCTCCATGTCCTGCGGCGATACGCGAGGATGGTACGGTGTTCGTGGGCGACAATGCGGACGAGGGCCTGTCGCTTCGTGTTGAGAGAGGCAACGTTACCGTTACCGGCGCCTCGCGCACCTGGCGCTATCCGTGCGAAGGTGAAGCCGGGTAACCCCGCCGCCCAGGCCCCCCCTTCTTGGACGCCTTTACCCGCGCGAACGCAGGTGGCACAATGCGCGCCAGGAGGATTCGCACATGCACCTGCACCATCAACCGGCATGCGTCATCGTGTGCGCACTGTTGTTCTTGACGGGAGACGTGACCATGGCCGCCGACAACTGGCACGAAAACGCCTTCTTTGGACTGCACTTTGACCTGCACCCAAACGCGAGCGACACGGAGCTCGGCCGCGAAACGACCTACGAGCACGTCCGTGAGATGTTGGAGCTCGTCAGACCCGATTTTGTCCAATACGACTGCAAGGGCCATCCCGGATACACGGGCTACCCGACCAAGGTGGGTTCTCCCTCGCCGGGCATCGTGAACGACGCACTCGGCATCTGGCGCGAAGTCACGCGCGACCTCGGCATTCCCCTGTCCATCCACTATTCCGGCGTCTGGGATACGCGCGCCATCGAGACGCACCCCGAATGGGCCCGGGTCAACGCCGGCGGCACGCCGGACCCCAACAACACCTGCCGGCTCAGCGGTTACGACGAAGAACTCATGATCCCCCAGCTCATCGAAGTCATTCGCGAATACGACATCGACGGCATGTGGATCGACGGCGAGAACTGGGCGAGCCGTCCTTGCTGGTGCGACCGCTGCAAGCAGGCATTCACTGACGCGACAGGCATCACGGAAATCCCCTCAAAAGCAGACGACACGTCTTGGTTCGAGTGGCTCGCGTTCCAGCGCCGACTGTTTACGCGCCACGTCGTCAACGTCGTCACCGCGGTCCACCAGGTCAAGCCTTCATGCATGGTCACAAGCAACTGGATGTACAGCGTGCGGCAGCCCGAACCGATGGAAGCGCCCATCGACTACATCAGCGGCGATTTTGACCCTTCCTTTGGCCCGGAACGGGCCTGCGCCGAGGCGCGTTTCATCTCCAGCCGCGGCAAGCCTTGGGACCTCATGGCCTGGAGTTTCCTGAACACCGGCGGCCAAGGATGGACCTTCAAGACGGTTCCGCATCTGTGCCAGGAGATTTCGGTTGTGCTTGCACAGGGCGGGTCCGTGTTCATCTACGACACGCCGCAGCGCTCCGGCCGCCTCACGCGCTGGCATCAGGAACTGCTCGGCCAGGTAGCCAGCTTCTGCCGCAAGCGCCAGGAATTCTGTTTTCGCACCGAAACCCTGCCCCAGGTCGCGTTACTGCACGGCGAGACATCCTATTACAGGAACAACGACCCGCTCTTCAATTTCGGCGCTGCAAACCAGGCCATGGAAGGCGCGCTGCACGCGCTGCTCGAAAACGGCTACAGCGTTGATATTCTCAACGAGCAACGCCTGCTGGAAAGCCTCTCCGATTACCCGGCGGTGGTCGTCGCGGAACAGGAACATGTGCCCGACAACGTCAAGCAAGCCCTCCAGGAATACGTGAAGCGGGGCGGGCGTCTTTTGCTGAGCGGCGCGCACGTTGCGGGACAATACGGAGAACTGGCGGGCGTGGCCCCGCGCACCGGCGAAACTTACGGAGGCTGGGTCCCCGCCGACAACGGCGCGGCCACTGTCGGCGGCGCGTTTCAAGCGGTCAGCCTGACCACCGGACAGACGCTGGCTCCGCTCCTGTCCCAGCAAGAACCGGAGCTAAACCAGCGCGACACCGCCGCGGCCACTGTCAATCAATTCGGAGCGGGTGTCGTCGCGGCGATCCACGGCCCGGTATTCCAGAGCTATCACCAATCCCATTATCCGCGTTTGCGGCGCTTCATCGGCGACGTTTTCCAGGCGCTTGACGCGAAGGCCTTGGCCCGGCTCGCGGGACCGTGGTGGATCGAGATGGCCGCGCGGCGCTCGGAAGGCGCGCTCCTTATCCAATTCGTGAACCGTTCCGCGGCGGGGTACCTCTCGCCGAACCGGCACACCGTAGAGCACGTACCGGACGCAGGCCCCTTCACGGTTACCGTCCCATTGCCCAAACGCCCGCGCCGGTGCCGGATGGCGCCCGATGAGACCGGGCTCGAGTGGACATGGAAAGAAGGCGTGCTTACGGCGAAGGTTGACGGCCTTGCCATTCACAATGTGCTCGTGATAGAGCCGTAACCTTTTTCAATGGCTCAGGGCGCGCGCGTAGTTCTCGGTGACGGCCGCCCAATTGATGAGATTGTCCAGGACGGCTTCGGTGTACTTCGGGCGCGCATTGCGATAGTCGATGTAGTATGCGTGCTCCCACACGTCGATGGTCCATAACGCCGTCTGCCCGTGCTTCATCGGCAAGTCGGCGTTTGACGTCTTTGTGACCTTCAGCGCGCCTCCCTCAAGGACAAGCCACGCCCAACCCGACCCGAATTGCGTGACCGCCGCGTTTGCCAGTTGCTCCTTCAGGGCCGAAACGGACCCGAAGTCACGCGCAATCGCCTCGGCCAGCGCGGTGCCCGGCGCGCCCCCGTCGGGGCTGAGCCCGTTCCAATAGAACGTGTGGTTCCAAACCTGGGCTGCGTTGTTGAAGATGGCTCCATCTGAACCCAGGATAAGGGCCTCCAGCGGTTTGTCCGCGTCGGAAGTGCCCTCCAGCAACTTGTTCAGATTCGTCACATACGCGTGATGGTGCTTGCCGTGATGGTACTCGAGCGTCTCGGCGCTGATGACAGGTTCCAGTCCATTCGGGGCATACGGAAGCGGCGGTAATGCAATGGCCATACTGTGACCCCCATGCTGTGCCGCATGGATTTCCCTCTGCGGCGTGTTGTTACTCCGTGTCTATTCTAAGCATGCCCCACGCTCGCGTCAATGCGCGGCGGACGGCGTCATTTCCGGCATGAGCGGGCTTACCAGCATCAGCAGCGCCCACGCAACCAGGCATGCAACCAGGGCGGAAATCAGGCCAACTTTGAACCATTGGAAAAAACGCATGCCGATCCGGCTGTGTTTTTCAAGCAGACCCAGCGCCACGATGTTCGCCGTGCTCCCGATCATAGTGATGTTGCCCCCAAAACATGCGCCGAACAAGAGCGCCCACCACAGCGGCATGGCGCTCACCTCTTTCCCCAGTTCTTTGATCACGGGACTGAACGCGGCCACGAAAATGACATTATCCACGAACGCGGAGCCTATGGCCGCCGTCGCCATAATCACCGGCACGAGCACCCCGACGGTCCGGCCGAATCCCTGGGCCAGCTTTTGCGCGGCGAATTCCGTAACGCCTGTATGCTCGAGCGTGCCGGCCACGGCAAAAAGCAGCATGAAAAAAAGCAGCGTCCACCAGTCCACCTCCGCCTCCACGTAATGCCGCGCCCGTTCATGCCGCACTATCATGATCACGCCAGAGCACATCAGGGGCGCTACGAGCAGAATGCTGTTCTGCGCCAGTCCCAGCTTGCCCTCCAGCCAGCGATGCGACGCGATGAATCCGATTGTCAGCACCAGCACGACGACTCCACTCCGGTGCGGCACCTCCACCGAAGGGGCCAGGCTCAGATGCCGGCTCAGCCGTTCGCGCAGTTTTTCGTCAAACAGCTTCAACTCGCGCCGGTACC
>JAGMZX010000214.1 GCA_018005585.1 Candidatus Hydrogenedentota bacterium
TGTTCACGCTTCATAGTCCTCCTGCCAGACGAAGCGACCGTGCATTTATGCAGACAAGCATGCAAGAACTTCTTTCCAGGACGGAGGAATATGAAAGATCTGTTGTGCTCTTTGACAATGCAGACGGGACCTTGTGCAAAAGGAGTTGCGTTTGCGAGCATCTTGTCGCCGCTTTCGTCGACTTCTCTCACAGGGTAGGGTCGAAGGACAACTTCGTGGCGCTCTTTGTCGCCACGAACCAACCTTGGCAAGTCGATCCTGCGGTGCTGCACACTTTTCGCCATGCCCGCAGTCTGCTGTATGTAGGACCGCCGGACGCGCCCGCGCGAGAAGCCATCGTGCGCCTGAGCGTGAAAGGCATGCCCGTCGCCGCGGATGTGGACTATGCCGCGATTGCGGAGCGCACGGACCGCTTCAACGGCGCCGACATGGCGTCGTTGTGCGTTCGGGCGAGACTCTCCACGGTGAGCCGGCAACGCGCCAGCGGCAAGGACGAGGAGGTATCGCAGGCGGATTTCGATGCGGCCCTGGAGAAGGTGCGCCCCTCCGTGACGGCGGAGTGCCTGGCCGAGTTCGACGCCTGGCGCGCGCGACACGCCGCCTCCAGCGACGAGGAGGGCGAGGACTCATGAGGACGGGTAGTGTCATGGGCGTCCCGCCCATGGAGGATTGAACCATGATATTCCGCGGTCTATGGAACCTGGCGAGCCGGGCGGGAACGCTTCTGCTGGCGTTCTTTCTGGGGTCGCAGGCGTGGGACGCGCTCGGGCCGGAGACGCCCGGCGTGAGCCCGATGCGTGTGGAGGTGGCGGATTCCGTCATGCCGGACATCGTGAGGGACCTGCGTGACGCGCGCGACGGCATCGGCACGGTGGCGCTGCTGCCGCTGGCCGGCGACCCGTCCGGCTATCTGACGAACCAGTTCCGTCTCGTGATTGCGCCGTCGGGCGTCCTGGACCTGCGCGACCGCACGCTGGGCGAGAAGGTGCGCGGCGCGCTGGGCCTGCGCCTGGCGGGCGTGGCCGATGCCGCGGCCGCGCGCGAGGCGGGCGCGGCGCTGGGCGTCGAGGGCGTCCTGTTCGGGCAGGTGCGCGCGTTCGAGTCCTTCGACGGCGACGCGGCGCTGGACCTCGACCTGCGCCTGCTCGACGTGGCCTCGGGCGCGCTCCTGCTCGACCGCCGCTACACGAAAGAGACCTCGCCCGGCATCCTGAGCGCGGGGCGCGTGCAGGAGGAGATGGCGAAGATCAACGCGCCGAGACGGTTCCTGGCGTGGCTCGTCATCGTGCTGCTGCTGCCGGTCTTCACCATCGGGTTCATCCGCGCGATGGTCCGCAAGGACACGAACCGCTCCAACGCGGCGACGCTCGTCATCTACAGCGCCGCCGACGCGCTGCTCGCGTACCTCCTGCTCGGCGCGGCGCTGTCGAACTGGGTCGCCGTGCTCCTCTTCCTCGCCGCCGTAGCCGCCGCCGCCTGGTACAACATCTACATCATGCGCTTCGCCCTGCACCTGGAGAGTTGACGGTATGGAAGTCTATGCATCGTGCAAGGCCCTGATCATCGGCGTGGGGCGTTACGCCGACCCACAGTACGACCTGAGCTATGCCCGGGGCGACGCCGAAGCGGTCGCGCACACGCTCCAGGAGGAATTCGGGTTTGACCCGGTCTGGACGCTCTTTGACGAAGATGCCACCAAACAGAATATCACGCGGTATCTCGAACAGGAGTTGCAGCAGACGGACGAAGATGACGGGGTCGTAATCTTTTTCGCAGGTCACGGGATCACGGTGACCTCGGCCATTGGAGACGACCGCGGTTTCTTGCTTCCGCACGACGGCGACCCGAACCGGCCCTATGCCAACCTGTCGCTCACGACGATTCGCGACGACTACCTGCCGATGATTCCGGCGAAGCATGTCTTCCTTATCGTGGATGCGTGCTATGGAGGCTTGGCGCTGCGGGATCCCGCCGTGCTGGAAAGCAAAGAACTCTTCGACGACGCCGTGCTTGCCGAACTCACACGCCGCGACCGCAAGGTCCGTCAAGTGCTGGCGGCAGGCATGAAGGATCAGCGCGTTCTCGACGGTGGCCTTTTCGGGCATAGCATCTTCACGGGGCGGTTCCTGGAAGCGCTACGTAACGCCAGCCCGTACACCACGGCAGACCACTTGGGGGTGCATGTGCGTGAGCACGTCGTTCGCGATAGCCTAGACCGAAAACACCGGCAGACGCCGCAATTCGGGCATCTATACGGCGAGGGCGGGACGTACGTCTTTCTCCGGAGGAACGCAAGCGCGGCCCTGCACAAACAGCCGGAAAGGCCGCGGCATGTTACGCCGAAACGGCGCCCTGAACCCGTTGAGGCCCCCCCCCGCCCGCTGAGCACGTTCGCGAGTCTGGCTGCGCTGGAACGGGAATCGATGGACCAGTTGCGTAGACGCGTGACGCAATATGAAGAACTCATGCAAGTCCAGCCTTCCCTCAAAGGGGTCAACCTGATCCTCGGCAGGTGTTACTACCTGCTCGGGGAGATGGACGCTGCGGCAAAGTATCTGGCGCAGTCGCTGAGCAGCAGTATGGATGAGCAGACGCGAAGAGATGTGGAGCGGTTGCTTCACGAAGCACGGTCATACGGAAGTTCAGGGCAGGAGGAGTCAGAATAATGGAAAGGCTGGAACAAATACGCGAGGAGCTGGCGAGAATCCGTGCCTTTCTCGAGAAGGCGGACCAAGACCTTCTTGCCGGGGTTATGAAATTGGAGTTATATGACCGGGTGACCACGACAAAACTCGAACTACTGAAGTGCCTTCTTCAGGAGGAACAAAGCGCTTCGGAACAAAGACGACACCAAGACCTCCAGGCCGAATTGGATACCTTTGTGGAGCGGTCGAGTGGGCTCGCCCGACTCCAATGGGGAAATTGTTCTGGATACTGTCCACGATGTCATAGTTCTAGTAGGGGCTGCAGACAAAATGCATATATAGACATAGATCACAGAATAGTAGTATATGGTATAGAGTGCCTGGGTGACAACATTACCATGGCAGGCTTTCACAGACAAGGTGACAGACCGATTCCACAGCACCTTCTTGAGTTTCTCGGTAACCCTTATCCGAAACCATGAGCGGAGTTTTATCTCGAACGGTACCGGACACCGAAATCAGAGGTACTCTTTCACCACATTCACCTTGAGTCGAAAAAAGGAGCTATTCCATAGATGGCTAAACTAGAAGAGATTGAAAAGGAAATGCAGCGGATTCGTTCTAATCTTGCAACGGCTGACCGAGACCTACTCGCCGGAAATATCTCAGTTGAAATCTATGACCGTCTCGCGGCAACGAACCTTGAGTTGCTCAAGCAACTTCTCGAGCAGAAGCAGGTGCCGCTTGAAGAAGACAAGCATCAGTCCCTGCAAGACAAGCTGAAATCCTTGCTGGAGTACGCACGCGGCTTGGCTCGAATGGGGGGCGGGGGCGGTTGTCCCATTTGCACGAACAAATCCTGCTATGTGACGGCACAATTATCAGGTGACAGCGTGGAGTACGGGGTATTCTGTTTTACAAAGAACGCATTTTATAAACAGGGCGGTTTGCCTGTTCCGAAGTATCTTCAGGAGTTTCTTGCGAAAGGATGACATCAGTGTCTGGAATACACTTTCTACTTTTATGTGGATACTGAGCAATCTGCAATGAAGTCTCCCAGTCAGAACATGTTCATCGTTGCCCTTGGCCTTGCCTTGGGCGTAGCGATTCTCTTCGGCTTGGCGGGGATGTCGTTTCTCCGGTCGGTGTTTCTGGGGGTGAACGTGGCGACGTTCGTGTGTTACGGGTACGACAAGTACATGGCCGCGTCGGGGGGCTGGCGCGTGCCGGAGTTTGTGCTGCATGCGCTGGCGGCGGCGGGCGGTTCGCCGGCGGCGCTGGTCGCGCAAATCTTCTTCCGCCACAAGACGCGCGACAGCCGGTTCCGGCGCGTGTTTTTCGCGATTGTCGCGGTGCAGGTGGTGCTGGCGTGCCTGTATCTGCGGTACGGGGGCTGAGGTTCGCGCGCGATTGCCCGCCGCCTACCGTTCCACGACCAGGAACGACAAGACGTCCGCGGTCCACATGTCCGGGTTTGCTTCCAGGCGTTCCATGAGTTCGAGCACTTCCTCGTGAGCGAGGCGAATGAAAGGTTCGCGCGGCTGGGCCCGGCTGCAGATGGCGGGGTCAAACAAGGGCTCGTCGGAGATGATAATCGCCATATGCTCCCAGCCCACGGGCCCTCCTTCGCCGTAATACAATCCGTTGCGGTCGAGGCCGTCTTGCGGAAGCAGGCCGGGCCCGTCCGCGTTCGGGATGAAACAGCGCTGTCCGGCCTGCACGCGGGCGTTTCCCGGCAAGACAAACGCGCTCGGCACATTGAGCCAAATGCTGCCGCTGGTTCCGAGGTTGAGCAGCGTCGCATAGCCGTTCCGCGTCGCGGTGAATTCGAACTGGAGCGAACTGCCTTTCGTGATGGCGTCCACGGGCAGCGCCTGGACGGTCTTCCGGTTCACGTTCAGCGATGTCGCGTCGCGGGTGGTCAGTTTGGGCATCTTGAACCGCATGGGTTGCGCCTGTTGCGTCTTGGCCTTCAATCGTTCCAGGAATTCCTGGAACAGCGTGGGATAACCCATGAGCCGTATCACGTTGGGCGCGACCTTGTGCTGGTTCACCAGTTCTTCGAGGGCCTGGTAGTGGCTGGTCTGGTCGAGAAGGCGCTCGAGGAGCCCGAACAGTTTCTCCGCCATGGCTTCGAAGGCCTGCTGCGCCTTCTGGAACTCGCCCATGACGGCCGCGTGCCGCTCGTCGGCCTCCGCCTTGCGCGCCTTGGCGTTGCGCGCGCCGTCGAGGTCGTTGCGCAGTTCCGCCATCTTGATTTCGTGTTCGAGCGCGGCCTGTTCGAGGCCGTGCCGGAGCTTCTCGTGTTCGCCCTGGGCCTTGAGTATGTCGGCGCGGTGCCTTTGCTCAAGGACTGCCTTCTGGCGCGCTTTCTGCTCTTCGTTGAGGCTCCGGTCGTTCGCGATCCGGGCCATTTCCGTGTCGTGGCGCGCCTGGAGTTCGTCCTCCCGGCGCTTGGCCGCGAGCGCCTGTTCCCGCTCGCGGGCGATGCGGCTCAGGTCTTCCTTGCGCCTGCGTTCGGCTTCCGCGCGCTGTGCGGCTTCGCTTTCCCACGCCGGCGCCGCGGTAACGGCAAGCTGCAATCCGAAACCGCCCAAAGACTGGTTGAACTGCTCCTGCCACCACGAAGCGGGCAGCGCGTTGTGGTCGCGCAGCAATTCCAGGGTCAGGTCCGGGCGATCGTGGCGCAGCGTCCGGCGGACGAACTGCAGCAGCGCGTCGGCCAGCCACGATTCGACCAGCTTCTTCGAGAGCGAGGCGCCCGCGCGGGCCATTTCGACCGGCTGCAGCGGATGCCGCGCCAGGAACTGTTCCGGGTTGGCGACCTGCCATTGGCATGGGACCAGCATGTCGTAGGGGCGGCCCGCGCCGTCCTGCTTCACGCCCGCGAAGGCGAGCTGGGCGCTGCTCACGTCCTTGTAGACGCGCAGAAAAGACAGGCCCTTCCTGCCCTGCAGGTTGCCCGGCAGCCTCCTGCCCGGCGCCGCCGGCGCGGCGCCCGGCCCGTCCGGCGCGGCCAGGAACAAGAGCGAATTCGGCGCGGCGTCCGGCGCTTTCTCGCTCCACCAGCCCTTGGCCGGTTCCACCCGCTCGACGGCCCAATCGTTCCTTGCATCCTTGGCCATAAATACATGCCTCCCGTTGTGATGGCGCCGGTCTTGCCCCCGCCACATCCGCTCCGCGTGTCGCCCGCCGCCGATGGCCGAACCGGCGGAACGCACGCCCTCCCCTTCCGTACCGCATGGTAGTCTCCCCGCCGCCGCCGAGTCAACGGCGGCGGGCGTTTTCCGGTTTCACACAGAGGCGGAGTGGGAATACGCGTGCCGCGCGGGCACGACGACGCGCCGGTCTCTTCCTCGATACGCCGCAACGCATGCAAGCGGTCCAGGAGGCCCGCCGCGCTGTGCAGGTGCTCCCGCGAGAAAATCGGCCGCCCCGGCCGCGGCGACCTGCAAGGAGTGTTACAATGAGCGGAGAAGACCTTCACGGGATCGTTGTGATGGAACCGGTCATGGCCGATATGCGCGGGGCAAGTGACACATGACTCTCATACCGCCACGGGGTGCTGCCGACGCCTTGACTGATGACGCGGGCGATATCCCTGCCTTCATCCGCGCGGCCCATATACCGGTTCTGGTGTCGAATTACGACCCGAGCCTCGGGCTGACCGACCTGCTCGAGGAGTTCTTTCGTGAGGCAGGGCTTCTCCGTGTGTACCGGGCGGATTCCTGGCAGGAGCTGCTGGCTGTCGCGCAGGCCCATCGGCCCTGGGTCATTGTGCGGGATTTCCACTATTGGGAGATGCGCGGAGACGAGTTGACCCGGCGGATCAGGGCCTTGCCGGGGATGGCGAATGTCCCGCAGATTCTGTTTCCGCCGAGGGGGCTCGGTTTCGAGCGGACCGACCCGCTCCTGATCGAATCGCCGGAACTGGGCGTCATGGACCTGGCGCGTTGGGTCCGCTACGAGTTGCTCCCGGAAATCCTGGTGACTGAGAACAACATCCCGTAATGCACTCCTGCCGCCAAGCCTGAACAGACACGGTGTTTTCCCTCGCATAAGAAACACGGGCAAGACAACACGTGGCACGGGCGTCCCGCCCGTGCGAGTCAATGACAGGGGTTTAGGAGCATGGTCCCCGCTTTCGCGGGGAAGATGCCCATGCCACGGTGTCCCGGGCGTCCCGCCCGTGCAGGCCATATGGAAACTACGGTTTCCAACTACTTCCGGCCCGGTATCGCGCGCGAAGTTCCTTTTCGTATACATTATGGTCTGTTGTGGGGGAAAGGCGGGGGCGGTGCGGAACGACTATGGAATCGGGGGGCCGGGGCGGTGGGAGGACTGTTCATGAAGCGGTGCGCGTTGTTGGTGGGCGTGAATGAGTACAAAGGCCTGAACCCGCTGCAGTATGC
>JAGMZX010000215.1 GCA_018005585.1 Candidatus Hydrogenedentota bacterium
CCTTCGCCCTCACCTTCGCCTTCGCCCTCGCCTTCGCCCTCGCCTTCGCCTTCGCCCTCGCCTTCGCCCTCTCCTTCGCCCTCGCCTTCACCTTCGCCCTCGCCTTCGCCTTCGCCCTCGCCCTCGCCTTCACCCTCGCCTTCGCCCTCGCCTTCGCCCTCGCCTTCACCCTCGCCTTCGCCTTCGCCTTCACCTTCGCCTTCACCTTCACCTTCACCTTCACCCTCGCCGCCGGGCAGGAATGACATCATGCATTCCGTCACCCACCAACCAGTTCCAGGCGGCGTGCTGCCGCAAATACCACCTTCATGGCCGCAGTCTATGCCGTCCCACTGGACCAACCATTCAGGATAGCCGGGGGAGTAGCAGACGACGGTGCCGGTCGTGCCGGCCATGATGCAGCTGCTACCGTCCGGGTTGTCCACGATGGACACCACGCGGTCGCCCGGGTTGAACATGCCGGAACCGTGATCGATGCATGGCTCGCAGATGACCTCAATCTGGGATTCGGTAACATACCAGCCAGTGCCTGGCTGGACCGTACCGCAGCCGCCGTACTGGTAATTCCCGTCGTGACCGCAGGTAATACCGTCCCAGCGCACCAGCCAGTCATAACCGGTCCCAGGATCGATGGCGCAGATGATCGTGCCCTTCGTCCCCGTCACGATACACGTGCTGCTATCGGGGTTGTCCACCGTGCAGGCGACGCGCGCGCCCGGCGCGAAATTCTGCGGGCAAGGCTCGCCCTCGCCTTCGCCCTCGCCTTCACCCTCGCCTTCGCCTTCCCCTTCACCCTCACCTTCGCCTTCCCCTTCCCCTTCCCCCTCGCTTCCAGTTTCCGTAGCCAGGATAACGTAACTGCCCGTGGCGCCGTTGTACCCGGATACGCGCACCATGTATTCGGTTCCGAACGCGACCGGAATGGTCACCTGCGATTGGAGACTGCAAGAGTCATCGTTGCAGGCAAGCTCTGGTCCGCCACAGAAACTGAATACCGCAAGGGTAGTGTCATAACCGCTGCCGCACAAGCTGATGAGTGCGGAACCGTTGACATGGGCGGTATACGAGTACCAGAGGTCCCGGTAGTCGTTATAGGCGCAGGAAGTGACATCCGTCCCCGTCATGCCGGCGGTAGAGCCGGAATCTGCAACGCCAGGAGTCAAGGTCAGGGCTGAAGAACACTCATCCGGCGTTTCGACTGTCTCAAACGCATAGCAAGTGGTGTCGCTATCCTGGTTTTGCGCGTTGTCCCATGCATCCACTTCGAAGAAATAGGAGGTCCCGGCGTCCAACCCTGCCAGAATCACGCTGTGGCTGGTCGTAGGCGCGCTCACTTGGGCGGTGAAAGGATACGGTCCGCCGCAGGTCTCGCCGCACGACACGCGCGATGTGGCCGGTTCGTCAGTGGTGAAGGTCACCGTGGCCGATGTTGGCGTAACGTTGCTTACCTGCACGTCGCTGATGACGGGGGCTTCGGAGTCGACGGCGGCGGAGTCGGTCTTGTCTGCGGGCGACCCGCCCCCGGTATCCGTATCATGATAGGTGACGACGATGAGGTCGCCGTGCGCAACCTGAAGCGTGCCGTCTTCCTGAGCCTTCGCGCATGCAATGGCCAGCGAGCCCGTGAACAGCCCAGGCGCGGGCTGCGCGGTCAGCGTCAGCGTTTCCTCGTCGCCGCCGGCCGATGTCAAGACGACGTCGTGGCTGGACTCGCCGTCCAGGTCCGCGTCGCTGAGCATGACCGAGACCGAATCCGGGCAGGTGTACAGGTCGCGGTCAAGCGAAATGAGTCCGTCGGAGCCTGCGGTCACGGGCAAGATCGCCTGGTATGCATAGCAATTGGGCGCGGTCACGGTGAGTATGGCCTCGCCTGCCGTCAGGGGCGGGTCCAGCGGCACGGAGACCGAGGCCTTGGCCGTCACGGCCACGCCGTGCAACACCCCGCCCTGCGCGACCGCAACAACCGCACCGGTCTTATCTACGGTCACCGAGAAGCTGGGCGCGCCCGCGGGAATGACCGGGAGATGCGAAATGGCCATCTCCTGAATGGTGTCCGTGCGCACGTTGACGGCGGGGTCGCCCATGATGTTGTACATCTCGAAGTATCGCTGAATGGTCGAGGTGTTGCCGTAGTACGCATACAGGCCCGCCTTCGCGCGGTTCATGGAGCCGCCGGTCCAATTCAAGCCCTCCTGGAAGAATCCCTCGAACATTTCCTTCTCAAGAACATCGTCCTCGTTCCAATAGGACGTGACGGAAGAGCCCATGTAGGCAAACGCGGCGTTCGAATCGCGCAGCCACGTTTCGCCGAAGCACTCCGACAGGTCATAAGCGCCGGTCAAGCAGGAGAACGACTGCACGAACGGGTAGTCCGTGTTGGTTGAAGCCGCCACATTGGAGGCGGAAAACGGCGGGCCATCCGCCCAGCTGGTCTCCGAACCGTGCCCCGAATAGCACATGATCGAGCGGCCCGCGTTCAGAGCATCCAGAACTTGCTGCGTCGTGCCGTCGTAGGTGACCATGAAAATTCTGTCGGACGTGAATCCGGCCGGCGTGAAATAGTTGGAGATGACATAATTATGCGTGCCCTCGGTCACACCATAGTTGTCCTGGCCCGCCATAAACGCGGCGTATTTCTCCCAGGACACAGGTTTGGCGGGCTCGGCGAGGTCACCCGCCTTGTCGGGGAATACCCATTCATAATTCGAGGTCTTATTGACGGCATTCGCGAGTTGTTGCGCCGTGCGCACGCTGAAACGCCCGTAACCCAGGTCCGGCGTGTTGTATTCCGAACCGTCTACGGTCACGTAATAGAGGTCCGTTGCGGGACTGTCCGCCGTTGAGCCGACCCAATTGGGGATCGTATCCGTGTCGCCGACCAGGAGCAGGAACTCCGGCGGAACGTCCCAAGTGTCATAAGCCGTCTGAACATAGCTCTTGATGGCCGCCGTCGTCGTGCCCGTTGCGGCCGTGCTCACCAGCGTAACATCGAAACCACGCCCGGTTTTTGCATCCGCGAAGGCCTGAAGCACCGCGTTCGCCGCGAACGTGGGATTCGCGATGATCAGGTAGCCCGCGGGAAAGGCCGTAAACGCCTTGCCGGACGGCGCAGCGGGATTCAGCAGGAGCGGATCGATTGCGGAATCAAGAAGAGATGCGCGATAACGCTCTTCCCGATACTCCGGCGCGGCACCGGCGCAGTCCCACAAGACGTCAAGAACAAGCGAAGTGCGCGCCGTCAGCGCATTGGCGGCGGGCACGTAGTCAATCGGATACACCGTGAGCAGGTACAGGATCCGTCCGCGCTGCGTGCCATAGAATTCGAGTTCCGCCGGGACAGGCCGCATGCTCTTGGCCTCGGCGTACACGGCGCGGTCCCAGGCGAGGGGCGCCTCTTGCGCATGGGGCAACTTGACGCGCGGCGGTTGCACGGGGAACAGCGGCGGCGCGGCCGCGTCTTTGGGCGGCACGAGCGCTTCGACCGTCTCCTCGATAATCTCGACCCGCACGTCGGTGGCATTCACGGGAACCTCGACCAGACGCCGCCACGCGGGCAACTCCGGCTGGCCAAGCGCCCCCGAGACGCCTGTCCCCGGCACTTCGAGGCGCGTAAACGGCTGCGCGTCCTTAGAGACCTCCAATAACGCCGCGCGTTGGACCATGCAAGTGACTTCAAGCCCATTCTCGCCTTCGGTTACGGCATACCTAAAGGCGTCCTCGCCGGACGCGCCGGCGGCGCGCCATTCCGACGCGAAGACTGGCCCCGAGACGAGAATGAATACAAGTGACAAGACTCTCCCATGCCCCGCGAAACAATGTGCGAACATGTACGTACCCCCGACTTCTTGGACAGAAGCGGCCATCGCAGAACGAGGCCCTGTGCAGCCAGAAATCCTGTTATTGCCCCACATCAGGTTCAATGGACGGACGTGACCGGCTGGAGCACTGCCCTCACGTCCCTGCCAACGTCCTGTTCAGCCTACCCCTGCGCGGGTCTATTGTCAACAATCACCCCGTCCCACGAAGATATGGAAAAAGCGCGGGAAAACGAATCGTCTCCCCGCGACTTGTCACGCACGTTACGCATTTAGTGCGCCAATCCCGGGCAGAATCCGTCCTCCGTGCCGTCGCCGGGGCAGTAACGGTAGCCGCCGATGTTGTAGAACTGGATGAGTCGCAGCAGTTCGGTCAGGGTGATGGTCCAACTTGGGCCGCCGTCATAGTCGGAGCTATGTGGCGCGCAACTTTGGTTCGCGCCGGGGCCCGGGACGTATCCGTCTTCCGTGCTGCCCGGATCGTCCGCACAGTGGAATCCGCCCGAGTTGTAGAACTGGATCAGCCGCAGCAGTTCGGTAAGAACGATTTGGAAATCGCCATTTTGGTCGCCCGAATGGACGCCATCTTCACCCTCGCCCTCGCCTTCACCCTCGCCCTCGCCTTCACCGTCGCCCTCGCCGTCACCTTCGCCTTCGCCTTCGCCTTCGCCTTCGCCTTCGCCTTCGCCCTCGCCATCGCCCTCGCCTTCGCCGTCGGCGCCTTCGCCCTCGCCCTCGCCTTCACACTCCCCTTCGCCTTCGCCCGGGATTTCCTCGACGACAGTGATGGAGACGGGGCCGTAGGTGATGTCCGCGCCGCGCACCGGGTCAGGCGCGTTTTCATTGTAGACACAGGTGTATTCACCCGTGTCGCCGAGTTCCAGCGAGGCAATGTTCAACGTGCGTTTGTTCGCGCCGGAAATGCGAAGGTCGTCCACGAGAGGCACGCCGTCCTTGTACCATTGGTAGGTCGTCTTGCTGACATGCAGGAGTTCGGGCACGTAGAGGCGCAGAGGTTCCCCTTGTTCGTACAGGGGATGGACCGCCTTGGGCCGGAGGCAATAATCCAGCGCTGCGTCCACGAAGCCGTCTTTCCCGTCGCATTCAAAATAGAGGTATTCTTCGGCGTTCGTGAACCCATCGCCGTCGGCGTCGCCGTATTCGTCCACAGTGATTATTTCGTCGCCGTTCGCGTCGAAGGCGCCGAAAAACTGCGGCAGCAGCACGTAATTGTCCGGATGGATCAATTGGAACTCGATGCCGGGCAGGAACTGGCCCACTTCCTCCATTTGGAGCGCCACAGACGCAAACGCGATGGTGAGCGTGGTCTGGTATTCGCCCAGAGTCTCAAATGCGGCGAAGATCGAATCGACCCCCGAGAATACACGGAGCAGCATGTTGTCGTGCTCGGGCGTGGGCAGGCCGCCCAGGTCGAACTGCATCTGCGCCAGGTTGTGCGCCCACGCATCCGCCGCGATCTGGTGAGACACGCCGCCGTGCGCGGTCAAGTCGACGCTCGGGTCCTTGAAGCAGCGTTCGAGCAGCCCGAATTCGTAGCTTTCGAGCATGCCATTACCCTTGATGTAGAGGGTGTTGACGTCGATCTCGTCGTCATTGAGCAGAGCCTGAACCACGGCGCTGATGTCGCCGTTCACATCAAGCTTGTCCGGCGCAAACGACACGGCATAATTGATCATATGCAGGTAGGGCTTCGTCAGGATATTGAAATAGGCGAGCACTTCGTCGAAATTGCCCGCCGTCGGTTTCTCCAAGTCCGCGAACGCAAATGGCCCGTAAAACGTGAATTTGCCGTTGTCTGTCCATTCATCCGTGTTTGTGCCGCCCAGGCGCGTCCCTTCGCCGTCGCGGATGCTGTCGTTATCGAGCACATGGATATGAACCACGTCTTCCGCCACGCCGTACGCCTTGATGCCCGGGTTGAGGTCAACGGTAACCGTGTAGACTTCGTGCAGGCCTTCGCCGGGCTGCACGTCGACCACCGCGGCCTGGCTGATATCGATGCCATTGCGGCCTACCGTTGCCGTGGCCACCTCAAAATCCGCCGCGTCCACGCCGGTTACCGGCTCGCTGAACGTCACCTGGAACTGATATTGCTCGCCCTTGGCGAGTTCAAGCGGCAGAATCTCGAACGCCTTCGGATAGTCGAGCCATTCGCCGATCACGCGTTCGACCAGCCGCCGCGCCATCACGTAATAGCCGTCTTCGCTCAGGTGCATGTCCTGGTCGAGCAGCGAAAACAGCGGCGAATAGTGGTCCGGGAAGCCGGGCAGAATCATGACATCCCCGCCGTGCGTCCAGGGAATGGTCCAGATATCGTCCGGCTCCACCAGCGTCAGCGGCGGGTAATCGTCCGGGTCGAACCCGGGCTTGACGTATCCCGGCGGCAATACCTGCACACCTGTTTCCGGAATGGGGTCGTTTTCTTCGTCATTCTGGTACTCGTACACGCCGTACGTGTATTGCATCAGCCCGTTGCTGCTCGCGAAGAAGACGCGGTCGCCCTTTGTCGCGGCCAGGCGCTGCTTGTAGATGTCCATGACCAGCAGCCCGGCTTGCTGGATTTCGAGACTGCATTCGCTGCGCTTCATGCTGCCGCCGTAGTCGTACGACGTCAGCAGAATCCGGATATCGGGCCGGACCGCCAAAATATAGTCGATGACATTCGACATGTCCTGGTTGATGATCTTGTCAAGCAGCAGTTCGTTATGGTTGTCCGGCTGGCCGGGACATTCCAGCTCCACCTCTTGCAGCGGGTCGTCCGGCAGCACGTATTCCGTGCCATAGAGCCCGTCATTGCCGCCCAGCGAAATGACCACGATGTCGATGGTCGGGTAGTCCCGCAGCATCTGTGAAATCGCCGCGCGGATGACCGTCGCCTGCGGGAACTGTTCCTCATTGACGAACTGGAACGTCTTGCCGCCGCCCACGACGGATTCGTTCGCCACTTCCGTGTACCGGCAATAACCCAGGTCGTCCAAGGCTCGCTTGAACGAGCGGAACCACCACATGAACATGCCCCAGCTGTCGCCGACAATCGCGATTCGCGGTATGGGGTCCGGCAGCACCCTTGCCTCTATTGCCCCCGCCGCGCCCGTGAACATTCCCCCAAGCAGACCCAATACGATCAACCCGCACAACAGCCGACAATTCCGACTCATGGTACTGGCTCTCCCTATGCCGTTCCGGCCGCAACATGCCCGCCGCATCCGGCGC
>JAGMZX010000216.1 GCA_018005585.1 Candidatus Hydrogenedentota bacterium
CCTCATCAAATGCCATGCTGTCTGTCTCCCAAGAAGACCCCGGCCTTATTCACCGGATGTTGAGCAACTGTCCATAATACCCGGACCAGAACGAAATCACGATGTAGCCTACGATGGCGCCGACCAGCAGCGTGATGGCGACCCGCGCCACGCGCGCGAACATCGCCAGCGCATGGGTCGCTTCATTCAGGTGATACTCCGCGACCTTGTGCACCGCGCGGTCCAGGCTGCCGCTGGTTTCGCCTATGGCCAGCATCTCGCGCGCGGTATGCGTCATGCAGCGCGTCGCGTCGAACGCGTCGACGAGCGGCGCGCCGTGCATGACGAATGGGATCGCGCGCAACAGGTCGTCGGCCACGTAAGGATTGCCGGACGCCGCGGCCGCCTGTTCAATGCACCGCTGGATGGGCAACCCGCTGGCGATGAGCAGGCCGAAGGTGCGGAAGAAGCGCGCGAGCGCGAAGCGCCGCGCGAGCCCGCTGATGGGCCACACGGAATACGTGATGCGGCCCCAGATACGGTCGAACAGCCCCGCCCGCGCCAGGAGAATGCACGCAATCACTACGGCAACGGCGGCGATACCGGCAATGCCCTGAAAGAGCAGGTACGACCGGAAGTACGCGCCGAGATTGAATGCGCGCGGCGAACTGAAATCCAGGCTCCGGATAAGCCCGAGCGCGAACGTGCCCAGAAACCAGGCCGCGGCCAGTTGCAGCATGGGCAACGCGAGCGCGCCAAGCACGTTGCGCCGCATTTCCAGACGGTCTTCATAGTACTGGGCGAGGTCGCGGAGCATCGCGTCCAGGCGCCCGCCCGTCTCGCCGGCGCCGAGCAGCGAGATGAGCATGGGTGGCAGGAACGCCTGCTGCCTGCGCGCGGCTTCGCCCAGCGTGCTGCCGTTGCGCACATCGGCTTCCATCGTGCGCAGGACCCCCTGCGCGCGTTTGTTCCGTTCCATGCCGGAAACCAGCGTGAGCGTCTGCACGATGGGAATGCCCGCGTCGTACGCCGTGGCCAGTTGGCGGCACATCGGCACGAGCGTCTTGATAGGGATCTGCGACGAGAAAAGTCCCATGTCCTCGCGTTCCATTCCGCGGTTGCGCGGCGCGATTCTAGCAAACGGGCCCATTGCGGTGAAATGCCGGCGGGTCCTGCGTCATACTGGTGCGAACGCGACGCGAATGCCTGGAGTGTGACGTCTTGCCGGATCGTGAGCCGCACTATGCTGGAATAACGCGGGAGGGTCTCCCCGCGATTACACGTAATCCCATCCATGTCGTGCTGGACAACTTCCGCAGCGCGTACAACGTCGGGTCCGCGTTCCGCACCGCCGACGCCGCGGCGGTCGAGCACATCCATCTGTGCGGGATGTCGGCGCATCCGCCGCACCGCAAACTCGAGAAGACCGCGCTCGGCGCCTTCGAGTACGTGTCCTGGACCTATCATGAACGGGTCAAGGACTGCCTGGCCGCGTTGCACGAACGGGGCATCCCGATTGTCGCCATCGAGGTCGTGGAAACGGCCCGGCCTTACACCGCAATCGAGTGGCCGCGGCCCGTCGCGGTGGTGTTCGGCAACGAGGTCACGGGCATCAACGAGGGCGTGCTGCGCCAGTGCGACGCCGTCGCGCACATTCCCATGTACGGCTATAAGAACAGCATTAACGTGGCCACGGCCGTGGGCGTCATCCTGTACGGGATCCTCGGCTCCTGGCGCGCGGTCTGAGGGGTTCGCCCGTGGCCGCGCTGTTCCTGTATGCACCGGAAGAACTGGCGGCGGCCCCGGACGTTACTTTCGGCGGAAAGGCGGAGGGGCTCTTGCAGCTGCATGCCGCGGGCGCGCCGGTGCCGCCGTGGCGCGTCATTCCGGCGGAGCAGGTTGCGGCGCGATGCTGGCGGCGCGACGCGGCCGCGCGCGCGGCGCTGGGCGCGTGTTTCCGCGCATTGAACGTCCCGCCGTTTCAGGGAGTGGCCGTACGCTCGTCGGCGCAAGGCGAGGACCATTGCGGCGCGTCGCTCGCGGGTGTCTTCGAGACCCGGTTCGCGGACACCGAGGCCGCGTTCTTCACGGTTCTCGACGCCGTGGCCGATGCCGCGTCTTCGGACCTGGCGGCGGTACACGTCAAGGGCGCCGGCGCCGCGGCCTTGGCTATTGTGTTGCAGGCCGCCGTGCGTCCCGTGCTGGGCGGCGTGCTGTTTTCCGCATGCCCCGCCGCGGCGCATCCCGGCCGATTCTATGTCGAGGTGGTGCACGGCCACGGTTCGGGACTGGTCGGCGGCACGCGCACGCCGTCCCGGTTTGAAGTCGCGATGAAGGACGCCGCCGTAATCCGGCAGGAACCCGGCAACGACGGTCCCGCTGCCTTGCCGCAGGCGCTGCTGGGAACACTGCGTGGTCTTTTGCTTGCATGCGAGGAGCGAGGGGACGGCGTGATGGACGTCGAGTGGGCCGTCGATACGGACGGAACGCTCTGGGCGCTCCAGGCACGCCCAATCACGGCGCTCTGCGCGGCTCCTGGCCTGCTGCCGCCTGTCTGCGCGGCCAGCTGGTTCTTCGACCAGCGCTTCGTCGACCCGATTACGCCGATCACGCGCACGACGTTGCTGCCGGTCATCGTGCGAGTCGCCGTCGAAGAAGCGCTGTCGCTGCGGCGTCAGGCCGTGCCCCGGCCTGTCTATTGGCTGCATGGGGGCCAGGCCTACGTTGCGCACGAAGCATACCGCCGCATGTTCGCGGGCGCGCCGCGCGGGCTGCTGTCTCAAGACTTGCGGCAGTTGTTTCCCTCGCAGTGCTGTTGCGCGGGCGCGGCGCGCACCGGTTCGCTGCCGCAATACGCCGCCACGACGGCGGCCGCCCTGCTGCGCCATGCGTCGGCCGCGCTGGGCAACTTATTCACCTGGGGCAGACTTCGCCGCCGATTGGAGAACGCTCTGGCGGCGATGCGGCCCGTCCCGCCGGAAACGCCGGACGCCTGGATAGCATGCTGGCAGGATTTGGACCGCTGGACCGTCCGTTTCCTGCGGTTTCACCGGTGGAGCCTGCTTTGGGCCGATTACGGGTATGCCATCTACCGTTTCTTGTTGCGCTGCATGCCCGCGCGCTGGGCCGCGCACATTGAACAACGGTTGCGCGGCGAAATGCGCCTGGTGACCCAGGCGGCCAATGCCGCGCTGAAGCGCGCGCTGGCCGAACCGGACAACGCCGCCGCGCAGGCGGACCTGTTGGAACAACACGGCCACCGCGCCGCTTCGCTGGATTATGCCGCGCCCACGTGGGCCGGCCTTCACCGCGACAACCGGTTATCGCAGGTCTACGGCGCGATTGCCGCCGCGCGGGAGAGGGCCGAGGCGCCGGAAACACGGCGAGGCCCGTTGTCGGTGTTACTCTGGCCGTTGCGGCGGGCTCTCGAACTGCGCGAGGAGCAGCGGTACACCTGGGAACGCATTCTCGCGCGGCAGCGGGCCATGCTGCGCGATGCCGCGCAGTATCTCCTGGACCGCGGCCGTCTCGGCAGCGCGGACCAGGTCTTCTTGCTTGAGTGGGAGGAACTGTGCGCGGTCCTGCGGGGCGGGGCCCCGCCAGATGCGCTGACGCTTGCGATTGCGCAGCACGCGCGCCGCGTTGAGGCGCGCATTCCCAAACCGCCGTTTATCGGTCCGAGGGCGGCGCCGCTTCCCGTCGGCGAATCGCGGCTTCTCGCCGGGACCGGCGCGTCGCCGGGCATTGCGCGGGGCCGGGTGCGTGTGCTGTCCGGCATGCCCGCGGTGTTCCCCCCGCCGGAGGAGCCGGTCATAGCCGTATTGCAGGCGCTGGACCCTGCATGGACGATCATCCTGCCGCATACGGCGGGCGTCGTGCTGGAACGGGGCGGATTGCTGTCCCACGGGGCGATTCTCGCACGGGAGTACGGGGTCCCGCTCGTGGTTGGTGTCGCGGGCGCCGTCACGCGGCTGAAAGACGGCTGGGAGGTTACCGTCGACGGCAATTCCGGGCAAATTATAATAAACAATGAACAACCATAAATATGGACAGAAACAAACGTTAAGCCATTTACAGGTTTCGCCCCTTTGGCCGTTTGAGATTTCTCCCGGTTGCACGGCAGGGCGTGCGGCCGCCTCAGGCGAACTCGGCCGGGTCCAGGCCGGGTTCGCGCGCCCAAGCCACTTGTGCCCGGTAATTGCGGTCGGCGGTCGCGCTGTTTCTGGCGTCGAGTTCGCCATAACTGCCGATGAATTGGAAACCGAGCCGGTGTGCGCCAGGGAAAACCCGCGCAACCTCGCGCACATAGTCCGTGTCCTGTGTCTTTGTTGAGGCGTTGAACCAGTGCAGATATCCGTACTTGCGGTGCGCGGGCGCGCCCAGCATGCCCTCGGGAAAACCCGGCTGCCGCACCATGCCCGTGAGCGTGTACTCCCACACCGTTTCCGGTGGCAGAGCATCCACGTAAGGTGTCGCGGGAAACCCGCGGACCTGGTGGAAGCCGCGGTAGGTACAATTGATGAACAGCGCGTCGGGACGCGCCTTGCAGGCGTGACGGAACAGGGTCTGGGTGGCCACGACGACGTCAAGCAGGTTGGCGTCGGCCTCGAATCCGAGGGCCTGCCGCGCCGCCTGCGCGCCCGGCGAAGGATTTACGATGAAATCGCCCATCTCGAAATCGACGCCGCCGACCTGGAACGTCTCGAGCATCCAGTCCAGGCCGTCGCGCCACCATGCTTGATTGGCTTCGAGCGATGGGTCGAGCACGGGCGTCACGATGCGGCTGCCGCGCTCTTCGACGGCCGTCGAGATCCGCTCGGGATGGCGGCGGAGGTACGTGTCGAGATTGAACGGGTGCTCGCCTTCGTAATAGTAGCCCCCGTAGGAACACAACCCCACGCCGGGCAGGATCGCCACGCCGCGGTCCGCTGCGTACTTGCACAGGTCCGCGGCCGCCGCAACCCCGCCGTGACTGTCGCGCAGGAAGCCCCAGACGATGACCCCGTGGACCCCAATCTTCGCGCAGTAATCGACCAGCCGCCGGAACCCGGTCTGAAATGATTCCGGCCGCTTCGGATACGCGAACTTCTGCTCCGCCGCCGCCATGCGCGTCTGGATCGCGTCCGGTTCGTCGTCCCACGTCATTCGCGTGTCCCAGCACCAGAGGATCACTTTCATGGAGCGCGACTCCCCGGTTTGCGCTTGGGCGCGGTTCCATGCCGCAAGCCACGCAGCGCCGCCGCCCGCCGCCGCGCTCTTCAGGAATGATCTTCGGTTCATTGCGTCGCTCCCAACCTTTGGCGTCCAGCAAGGTTCCCAATTCCAGCAGGCGTGAATCAAGAAGGCAAACAGCGCCAGGCAATCGCGTTCTTGTGCGAACGATGAGTCACACCAGGTGCGACACCAGAATCCGCACGCCAATCAAGATCAGCACCACTCCGCCGAAGATGGCCGCGCCGCGGCCCAGGCGCGCGCCGATACGCGCGCCGATCAACATGCCCAAGGTGGTCAGGAGACTGGTCACGACCCCGATCACGAGGGCGGGTGTCCAGATGGCCACGCCGACCAGGGCCAGGCTGAGGCCGACGGCCAGCGCGTCGATGCTGGTCGCGACCGAAAACACGACCAGACTCAGGCCGCGCGTCGGGTCGTGTTCCAGCGCCGGTTCTTCGCCGCGCAGGATCGTGTCCACGATCGCCTTGAAACCAATAAAAGCCAGGAGTCCGAATGCGACCCAGTGGTCCCAGGCCGCGATATATTCATGGACCGTTTTGCCTGCGAACCAGCCGATAATGGGCATCACGGCCTGAAACAGGCCGAAATGGAATCCGAACCGGAACACTTGCCGCTTCGAAACCTGCCGCAGCATCAGGCTGGTGGAGGTGGCCACGGCAAAGGCGTCCATGGCCAGGCCCACCCCCAGGCCCGCCCACAACAGCAACCCGGGCTCCTGGTTCAAGAATCCATGCATGCAAATGCCTCTCGATATTGCGGTACGCGAGACGGAACGGTATCACGCTTCCCGTGAGGAAGGAAAACGCAGGCGCCAATCGCGCTTTTCGACCGTGCGCACATTCTCGACGGTGCGCAGCCAATCGAGAACGGGCAGCAGGTCGGCCAGCTCGGTATCCGCCGGGTCGCCGGCGAAGGGCGTGACGCGGACAAGATTGCCGTAGCTGCGAGCGTGCTTCTCCGGGCTGTCATCAATCACGAGGACGCGCTCCAAAGCGTAGCCGACCCGTTTCACCTTTTTCAGGTCCTTGCGCCAATAGGCTTCATGAGTCTCTTCATCCACGTGATGCGTGCACCTGTTGCGCGCCCACACGAACTTGAGGCGCGCCGGGGCCTCGAAGACCTGACGAACCACGAGGGCTGCATAGCTCTCCCCGGACGACGACCACACGGCCACGTCGAACCACTCCATGACCTGCGTCAGGAAACGGTCGAGATGCGGCCGCTTGTGAACGTAGTAGGAGAATACCTGGAAATCGCAGGGCCACGCGAGCGGCTCTTCCGAGGAATGGAGCAGCGTTTCATCGATGTCGAGAATCAGCAACTGTTGTCTGTTCGTGTCCTGCATGCCCTACACCTTGCGGCGGCGTTGTTTATTCCCGGCATCATGCGCACACGCGCCGGAGGCCTGCCGCGGCGCGCGCGGGCCCCGGGACCCCGCAACGCTAAAGTCGCTGCCCGTCGCGGCCGATAGATACCGTGTTACGCCGAGACAAGGAGGTCGAGGCTCACAAGACACGGAGGTCGGCCAGGATGGGCGCGCCGCGGTGTCTTCCCAACACCACGCGACCGGCGTGAACATCTCCATTACCCTCTTTGAATGGCGCCATGACT
>JAGMZX010000217.1 GCA_018005585.1 Candidatus Hydrogenedentota bacterium
TTTCAGGCTCTTCCCTTCATAATTGCCGTTCCAGGCGCCGTGGTCCTCGCCCGCGATGGGGTAGAAGCGGCAAGGGATGCCTTTCGCGTCGCAGGTGTCCTTGATCTTGCGGGCGAGACCGAAAGGCACCGAGAGATGGATGTCTTCGCTGCCGTGCGCCACCATGATCGGCGGGTCGGCCGCGTCAAACAAGTCCAGCACGGGCTCGGCGCTGCCCCAAAGCTCGACGACCGCATTCGGCTTGCCGCTGGCGCCGGGGTTGTTCGTCTCCGGCACGGGCAGGTCCGCGCGGTCCGCCGTAAACGCTTCCGGGTCGGACACGCCCGCGGCCAGCGCGGCAAACGCGCCCGCGGATTCTCCCAGCACGGCGATGCGGCCGGCGTCCAAGCCGTATTCCGCGGCGTGCGCGCGCACAAAGCGAATCGCCGTCTTGGCGTCCACGTATGCGGCATGCAAAGCGGCCTGGAGCATGGTCGCGTCAAACGGCGGCGCGGCGGGCGGGAAATCACGGATCAGCCGGTAGTTGATGGAGAAGCAGGCGTAACCGTGCTCGCAGAGATGCTGGGCGATCTCGATGAGCTTGCGGTCGCCTTTGCCCCCTTCCATGAAACTGCCGCCATGCACCATTACGACCGCGGGACGCAGCCCATCGGCCGCCCTTTCGGGGAGATAGGCATCAAGCAGCAGGTCGCGCAATTCGTACGGACCGCTGGGAGTGAGGCCGAAATAGGCTTGGCCGTAAACGACATCGCGAATCATTTGTTGCGCCTGCGCGACAGGCGCCAGTATTGCCCAGGCGCACAGCACGAACGCCGCGAACGCGAATTCCCGTAGCTTCCGCATGAGAGAAATGCTCCTCATTTTTGTTAGACCACGGGATTGTTGCGCTGGTTTTTCCGGGTTGCGGCGCAGGCGGCCCGCCCGTGCGGGTTGCCGAAGCAGCCTGTGTGCATGGGCAAGATGTCCATGCCACGGGTGGCACGGGCGTCCCGCCCGTGCTCTCTCTGAAGTTCCGGCGATTCTTCAGGAGGTCACTCCTGCCGCCGGATCAGGCTGAGAAACTCCTGCCGTGTAATTGCGTCGTCGTGAAAACTTCCCAGCACGGACGACGTTGTCATCACGTTGTTCTGCTTTTCGACGCCGCGCATCATGGTGCAGAGGTGGCGGCATTCTATGACGACGCCGACGCCTTCGGCGCGGGTAGCGTCCATGACGGCGCGCGCGATTTGCGCGGTGAGCCGTTCCTGGATCTGGAGCCGCCGCGCGAAGAAATCGACGAGCCGCGCGAGCTTGCTGAGGCCGAGGACCTTCTTCTGCGCGATATAGCCGATGTGACAGCGCCCGAAGAAGGGCAGCAGATGATGCTCGCAGAGACTGTAGACCTCGATATCGCGCGAGATAATCATGTTGTTCGATTCGGCCTTGAAAACGGCCTGATTAATGATGTCGTCCACGTTCAAGCGGTAGCCCGATGTGAGAAACGCCCAAGCCTGGGCGACGCGCGCGGGCGTCTTCAGCAAGCCCTCGCGCTCCGGGTCTTCGCCGATTTCAATGAGCAATTCGCGGACGAGTTCAATGACGCGGTCTTTGTTCATAAGCCAAACCTTTCTCGTAGACTTCGTGTAAAGGCGACGGCTGGTTTCAATTGTGCACGGCCGGCATTGCCCAGGAGAACGGCCAGCGGTTCGCCGGTATCGGGCATGATGTATCCGGGCGCGAGCTCGGCCACGGCGGCCAGGAGAAACGGGCGGGTGCGCAAATCGGGGTCCGGCAACGCGAGGCCCGGTTCCCGCGAGGTCAGGTCGCCGAACAGCATGATGTCAAGGTCGATGGTTCGCGCCGCGTAGCGGTCCGCCGAGCGCACGCGCCCGAGCGCGGCCTCGATGGGGCGCAATGTGTCGTACTTTAGCGCGCGCGCCCCGGTGGGGCACTCCACCGCCACGGCGCCGTTGAGGTAGTCCTGCTGTTCGGGCCGGTCTATTGGCGCGGTGACGTAGAAGGTCGAGATGCCGGTCACGATGACGGCGTCGCGCAGCCGGTCCAGCGCCGCGACGATGTGCGTTTCGGGCTCGATGTTCGAGCCCACGGCCACATACGCGGTCGTGGTCTGTCTCTCAAGAGGAGACATCGGAGCGGTCTCGTGTGATTTCAACGGCCACGCTGCGGGCGAAGCGCAGGGCGCCGGGCTTGTCCACCACGACCGTGACGCGCTGCACACCGGCAGCCGCGAGACAGAGCCGCGCGATTTCTTCCGCGAGGCGCTCGATGAGCAGGAAGGAGGATTTCTCCACAAGCTGGAGCACTTGCTTCTTCACGGCCTTATAGTCGACGGTGTCCTCGATACGGTCGGACTGGCCGGCGCGCGACAAACCGGCGTGCAGCGTGATATTCAGGACAATGTCCTGCTTCTCCCGGCGTTCTTCGGGATAGATGCCGACGATGCAGCGCGTCAGCAGGTCGCGGATGTAAATCTTGTCGCGCGGTTCTTCAGTCATAGACCCGTCCTCGCAAATGGCGCCCACCGTCCAGGAAGATGACTTGGCCGGTGACGAACGCGCTGCGCAGGAGAAACAGCACGGCTTCCGTCACGGCGCGGGGGTTGCCATACCGCTGCAGGGGATTGGAATGGGCCAGCGCCGCGAGGTAATGCTCGTCCTTGCCTTCCGGCGGCAGGATGAGCCCGGGCGCGACGGCGTTTACGCGCACCTTCGGCGCGCATTCCAACGCCAGAATCCGCGTAAGCGTATAAAGCATGCGCTTGCTCAGGTGGTACGGCACGTGCTTGCGGTCGTAGTCGGCCACCATCGTGTCGAGAAAGTTGACGATACAGCCTTCGCGGCCCTGAGCGGCGAAATCCAGGCTTAAGCGCAGTGGCGCGACGGCGTTGATCTGAATGTTTTCCGCGAGCTTGCCCGTGGTGCATGCCTCGAGCGCGGCTTCGGGAAAGATGGCCGCGCTGTTGATGAGGAAATCCACCGGCCCGGCCGCATCGACGGCGCGCTGGAACAAGCCGGCGACGTTGTCCGGCTGCGCGAGGTCAGCCTGCACCAGGGCGCAGCGCACCCCGTGGCCACTCACCTGCGCGGCGATCTGCGCCGCTTCCCGCCCGGAAGCACCGTAATGGAGGACGATATGCGCGCCGGCCTCGGCCAGGGCCAGCGACGTGGCGGCGCCCAGCCGCCGCGCTCCCCCCGTAACCAGCGCGGTCTTGCCATGCAGATCGACTATGCTCAATACCCGCTCCCGTTGCTTGCCGCAGCGGCTTGCCTAGGAGGCCGGCCCGCTTTCCTCAACCTTCTGCACCTCTTCCACCGCCTCGCCAGGCGCGGCCTCTTCCGCGGCGGATTCCTCCACCGCCGCCTCGCCAGACTCTGGCGCCTGCGCCGCGACTTCGAGGATATCAGACGCGGGCAGGATAATGGGAATCATGTTGCCGGTCATGCCGCCCGACAGCATCGCGGCCAGTCCGGAGGCTTCCGAGCCGCCCTCGCTCAACGTGCGCAGCACGGCCAGGCCCAACAGCTTGCCGTCCGCCGTGAAGACGGGCGAGCCCTGCGTGGACATTGCTTCGTAACTGGGCACGTAGTACGTGCGGGGCTTGGAGACGATCGCGTGAATGCGCAACAGGTACGCGGCATAGGCGCGGTTGGCGACTTTCCCGAGGCGATTCAACGCCACGACTTCGTCGAGCATGCTGGTGCTCCCGGCATTCGCAAGGGGGATGCAGGCCATGGGCTGTGCCGGCTTCTCGATGGGGCGGATAAAGGCCAGGTCGAGGTCTTTGTCGCGCAGGACTACCGCCGCCGGGATTTCCGTCCCGCCGTCGCGCAGGATTTTCACGTCGATGACGCGCGCGTTCATCTCCATCTGTTCCATCATCTCGCCCATCATGGCGTGGAACATGCTCGTCGGATCTGTGGCGGAAAGGGCGACCACTGTGAGGCCGTCCGGCTGGATGACCGTGCCGGTCACCTCCCTCTTGTCCTCGCTTTCTTCGTTGCCCATGCCCATGAAAGACACCTGCGTCTTGGTCGTGACCTGCACGGTCACGACGGCGTGCTGGTTCTGCTCCATGATGGCGCGGGCCTGGTCCTCAATCTCACCGGCGACCGCGGCCTGCGCGGCCAGACAGGCCAGAAACAGACCAACAAACGGGAAGGGCATCCGGTTCATAGGTTCATCCTTTCGCGTGGGCCCCATCCCACTTTGGTTCCATCTCGATGTAGAACGTGTGAATGCCGCGCATCACCTGGAACACCACTACGGCGGGGCGCTTCTCGGCAATCTGCTTCATCGTCTCCTCAAAGGCGGCCACGTCCGCGACCGGGACGCCGTCCACCCCCAGCACGAGGTCGCTCACGCCGAGCAGGCCCAGCGCTGCCCAGCCGCCGGATTTCACCTCTTCCACGAGCACGCCCTTCTGCTCCTCCTCCCAGCGCTCCTTGGCCTTGTCGAAGAAGGTGACATCACGAACCGTGAACTCGAAATTCTCATCGCGGAACTTCTTCATCTCGCGGGCGAGTTTCGGCGAGCGGATCAACTCCACGGGGATGGTCGCTTCCTCGGCGCCGCGCAACACGTGCACCTGCGCGACCGTCCCCACTTTGTACTGGCGGATCCACGCGCCCAGTTCTTCGTAATGCTCCGGGGCGGAGGCTGTCATGCGTTCCTCATCGATGGCGGTGATGACGTCTCCGACCTGGAGTCCCGCGGCTTCCGCGGTAGTACCCTTGTATACGTGGGTGACGCGGAAACCGGTCAGGTCCGGCCGGCCCATGAGTTCCGCGATGTCGCGCGACAACACTTGCGTTTCAACGGGAAGCCACGCTTTCTTGACTTCGAGACCGGGGTCCTCGAGTTCCTGTATGCCGACTTTCACCACCGTGACGATTTTTTCGGTCTTGCGCTCGACCTCCGTGAGCACCGGCACGGGCTCCGTAGCGTCCTTGGTCAGTTCCTGCGTGATTTGGACCAGTTCGGCCAGATTGTGCACCGGCTTGCCGCCGACGCCGACGATGACGTCCTTCTCGCTGATAGCGGGCTTGGCGTCGCCCGCGGGGCCGCCGGGCCGGACGGAAGTCACGAGCACGCCATCTCTCGAATCGCGCTTCAACTCTTGCGCCAGCATCAGCGAAAGGTCGCGGACGGTGAGACCCCATTGTTTCAGTTCGTGTTCCTGCGGTTCGCGCGGCTCGCGCTCCGTAGGGGTAATCATCAGCGCCAGCGCCTGCCCGTCCCGCTCGACGAGGATCGGCACGGGCTCGCCAATGGGCAACTCCGCGATGATCCGGTTGACATCCGGGAGTTGTTCGAGGAATCGCACGTCCATGGGCGCGCCGCCAAGCGACAAGAGGATGTCGCCCGCCTTGAGTCCCGCCGCCTCGGCAGGCGAGCCCTTGAGCGCCCCGCTGACGAGCACGCCGCGGCTATTTTCCCCATGCTTGAGCCGGGGCTGCAATTCAAGTCCGAGCCAGGCCCGTTTTACCTTGCCCGAGGCAATGATCTCTTCGGCCACGCTTTTCGCGAGATTGCCGGGAATGGCGCCGCCGAGTCCCATGCGGATTTCATTGATGCCGATGATCTCGCCCGTGATGTTCACGAGCGGGCCGCCCGAGTTGCCTCCGTAGATCTCGGCGTCATGACCCAGCCAGCGCACGAGCGCGCCGACGTCTTCGCCGTCCTGCTCGAGGCCGCCCCAGCGGTTCATCCATTCCGGCATGATCATTTCCGTGTTGCTCACGATGCCGAGCGTGACCGACTGAGACAGGGCGAGCGGACTGCCCATGGCCAGCACGTGATCCCCCGCGCGGACGAGGTCGCTGTTGCCGAAGGGCGCGACGGGAAACGAAACGTCTCCCTCGGAAATGAGCTTGATGACCGCGATGTCGGTGAGCGGGTCCGTGCCGATCAACTCGGCGGGGTACTCGCTCTTGTCGGCGAACACGCATTTGATCTGCTTGGCGTGGCCCGCCACGTGGTGGTTGGTGATGACATGCCCCTCAGGCGTGATGACCGCGCCGCTGCCGGACAGTTCGTATTTCATCTCGCGGCCTTCGCCATAGTACGCCTCGACGACATGGATGCGCACGAGCGAGGGTTTGATCCGGCCCACGGCGTCCTCGATGGCCTGGCGCAGGCTTGCGGAGGCTTGCGCCTCCGCGGCCACTGGCGCCAGCACGCACACCGCCGTGGCGGCCAGCAAGTAAAACGAAAGTGAACGGACGTGCTTCATAAAGAGCCCTCATTCTTGTGCTGTCTGCGCTGGCATGGCTTCAGGACACTTGAGCCTTGCCGGTCAGAGTGTCTTACTTATGCAACAGTACGGTCATCCATCCGAAACGGAACGCAAAGAACCAGCTCAACCGCCTGGAAGCAGTCAAGCCCCAGAATGCGGCAGCATCGTAGCATATGCGCACGGCGCCGGAAAAGAGGCCGTTCGGTGGCAAAAGCCCCGTTTGGCAGGCGCGGGCTCCGTATTTTTTCCGGAAGTCAAAACGAGTTTTTCGTGATTTTACGGATGTGTGCGACTTTGCCGCTCGATTATGGTATGGCCGTCTTGCTGTGGACGGGCCAGGAGTATGCGTATATGAATCGAAGACAATTTCTTGGGCTCAGCTGTCTGGGCGGAACCGCCACACTAACGGGAGGCGCCGCCGCGGCCAGCGAACAGGAATCGGCGCCGCCGGAAGACGCGTACGGTGTCCTGGTGGATACCACGGAGTGCGTGGGTTGCCGGAAATGCGAGTGGGCGTGCAACAAAGAGCACCATCTGACGCAAGCGCCGCTCGAGGCCTAT
>JAGMZX010000218.1 GCA_018005585.1 Candidatus Hydrogenedentota bacterium
TATGCAGGTAATGGGCGTGCCATCCGGCAGGAAGCCATCGGGAACGCCATCGCCGTCGTTGTCTTCCCATTCATCCGGCACGCCGTCTTCATCGAGGTCGTAATAGGCGTCATCGCACGGCGGCACGAACTCGATAATGCCGAAACGGGTGTTGTTATCGTCGTTCCAGAAGCCGTCCGTCCTGAGTTCCACCCAAGGCTCATCCAGGTTATTCGGTTCGCCGTCTCGCCAATTGGTGTACGTGACGGGTTCGCCGCTGTACCACTCGTAGTTCGCGTTGTCCAAGTCCGGGTCGTGCAGGCCGATCATGCGCGTATCCGACACGAGACCGTGATCGAACGGCCATTGGTTCTCTTCGGCCGAACGGATGGTTATCAAGTTGCCGGGGATGTACACACGGTCCAGCTTCCCGATGTAATGGGTCTGCGCATACATCTGGCAGCCGTCGCCGGTGCCGGGCACGAGCGAGTTGCGAAACACATGCCGGTCCTCGGGCCGGTACACGTAGGCGTCGCTGAAAACGAACGCCTGGTCGGGGCATTCGTCCGTGCCGGGCGGGACGATGGTCGGGTCCAGGGCCGCCGTGACGTACAGCGACGGGTCGCCCGCATCGTAGAAGGCATCGTATTCGAGCCGGTTGCAGTAGCCGTCGCCGTCCGCGTCGCCGAACCAGGCATAGTACGTGGGCAGATTGACGAAACTGCGCGGGTCGGGGTTCGGGTTCGCTGCATATTCACCGATGAGCCCGAACAAGAAGATCACCGAACCCGAGGACAGGTCATCGCCGAGGATCAGGAAGCTCGACATCAGGTCCACCAGCCCGTCCGCGAGATAACCCAGCCCGAACGCCTCCAGCAATGCGAGCGCGTCCGGCCCCACGTCCGCATACAGCCGTGTCCGGTTCACGTGCAGCCCCTGCATGGTAATGTCATAGGTAACGCCAGGGCGCACCTGCCCCGGCGCCGACCCGCTCGACAGGTCGAAACTGGGGTCCTGCAATACGGCCCGAATCAGGCCCAGCTCATACTCGACGTCATACATCCCGTTCGGGAGCGGCAACTGCGCCACCTCATCGATACCGCCGTTGATGTCCGGCGACGGCTCGGGCGGGCTGATCGGACAGAAGGCGGCTTCCGGATGCTCGGCGCAGTACACGTCCGACCCCTTGCAGAACAGCTTGTTGAGCAGGGCGGCGTCCTCTTCGTCCAGCAAGCCGCGCAACAGCCCGTTGCTCGCGATTTGGTCCACAATCGTGCAGTAATCGGGCACCCGGAACGGGTCGCAGCCGGCCTGGCCGGGTTCCGCCGGGTTGGTGGCGTATTCCGCATACTGGATGCGTCCGCCCGCCTCATCCACGACACGCTGGTATTCGCAGTAGTTGACGCTGGCGTCCCCGTCATAATTGCCCGACCACGAGAAGGGCTCATTCGCCATCTTGCCGGCCGTATACGCCGCGTAGGAGCCTTCCAGGCCCAGCCGGCTCTTCAACTGGTCCGCCGTGTACTGGTCGATCATGATGAATGCGGTCAGCGCATTCTCGAACGGCTGCAGCGTAGCCGCATAGGTGGACTCGGCGCGCACCTGCGCCAGCACCGCCTGGTAATAGGCGCGCACTTCCGCGTGCTGTGGCAGCGCCTCGTTGCAGAGCACCGCCTCGAGCGGCGCCAGCTCAAGCTTGTCGAACATTGCGTTGCTGTTGATGTCCGCCGTGTTGAAATCCGCGATACCCACGGCCGGAAACAGCAGCCAGCCTTCATTGACCAGGAAGGTCCATGCCGGACAGGCCGGTTCGCCCACGATTTCGGCCCGCGCCCCCGGCGCAAACAAGGCGAGACAAAGGATCGCCGGAAGCAACGCTTTCCATAGACCTCCCGCGGGTACGTGAGTACAGATGCTGCCCATAACCTTCTCCTTACAGCGCCGCGTCTTGCGCGCGCGGCGCGCTAGCATGAGAAACAGTTATCTTGAAAGCCCGTCCACCCCCGTGATGGAAGGGCCCGCTACTGCCATTCCTGCTATCCAGCAGGCGCACAATACATTCCACCTCGCTCGAATTATCGCACCAAACGCGTCCAAATGCCAACCATGCGCTTGCAGGCAACGGGCCAATGCCCCCGGCCTTTTGACGAGGCCTCCCGGGACCAGGTTTCCTGACGCCAAGCGCTTCCCTCCGCCCCCGCGGCCAATGCGCGCCCGGAAGACAGGAGAAACCCGGTTCCGGCGCCGCGAGGCCCACGGGCATTCGGCCGCCGCTCCTGGCGCTGACCGCGGGCCCGAAAAGCCCGCGCCCGGCGCCTCCGGGCGCACCAGACGTGCGCGGCAAAGGCGCCGGGCGCGGCTTCCCTCACGCTGCTCTCCCCTCGATGGCGGCTATAGGCGCCGTCTCCGGCGAAACACCGCGGCGCCCGACCAGGTAATCATCAATGCGGCGGCGGCCAGGCCGAAAACGCCGCCCACAGGCATATCGGCAAGGTACTGCAGCTCGAAGGTGTAAGCCGCGATACTCTTGCTCGCGCCATCATCGTACAGGAGGGTATACCGGCCCGCGGCGGTTCCATCCGGGCGATTGACGCACAAAGTATCCGTGTCCGCGCCCGAGTAGCGCGTCGAGTCCATGAGCGGCTGCGCGAAATCGGGCCAGCGGCGCCACGAATAATCCGGGTGCACGGGGTCACGGGGCAGACTCGACGGCAAGGGCAGGCAGATAGCCGCAACACCCTCTTCGAATACCAGGACGGCATCGGGCGGCACGGCGTCGCAGGCGTCGCCCATGCCGTCGCCATTGGCGTCCACCTGGTCCGCATTGGCCGCGATGGGGCAGTTGTCGCAAGCATCGCCCAGCCCGTCGCCATCCAAGTCCGTCTCCGCAACACCGTCGCAGTCGTCATCGAGGCCATTGCAGCGCTCGGGCGCGCCGGGATAGATATCCGGGTCTGTGTCGTCGCAATCCAGCACCTGACCGCTATCACACAGCGCGAATCCATCGCTGTCATTGTCGAACTCGGCGTCTTCGTCATACACGCCGTCGCAGTCATTGTCGATTCCGTCGCACGTGTCCAGAGCGCCTTGATAGATATCCGGGCTCATCGGTTCGCAGTCGTCCACATCCGGCACGCCGTCGTCATCGTCATCCGGGTCACACAGGTCGCCTTGGCCATCACGGTCAAAATCCCGCTGGTCATCATTGGAAACGCCGGGGCAGTTGTCGCAGGCATCCCCCAGACCGTCGCTGTCGGCATCCGCCTGCGTGGGATTGGCATTGGCAACGCAATTATCCGCGGAATCGGGAACCCCGTCGAAATCGCCGTCGGGCTCGCCCTCGCCTTCCCCTTCGCCTGTGCACCCGGGAATGGCGAAGTGCTCGCAGTGGCCCGCGATACAGACGTCGTCGGTACACGGGTCGCCATCGTCGCAGTCCGCGTCCACTCCGCACTCGGCGCAGCCGGGAATGGCCCAGTGGACACAACCGAGCGGCTCGCAGACGTCTTCCGTGCATGGGTCGCCATCGTCGCAGTCTTCGTCGAACTCGCAGGGCTCGCCTTCGCCTTCCCCTTCGCCGCCCCCGAGAACTTCCACCAGATAGTCCTCGACCTCGCCATCCGGCGCGGGGGTGTCCCACGACAATCTCCCCGCCTGGTCAAAGCGGAACCGGGCGTAGGTCGGACCCGCGGGCGCCCATGCAGGCACGGAGAAGGACAACGGGTTAACGCCTGCGCTGAGAAGCTGGTCCGTGAATATCTGATCGCCGGACCACGACCCGTCCTGGCCGAAATCAATCCATGCGCTCAGTTTGCCGGAACCGGACGCCACCACATCCACCGTCGCCGTCGTACCGGCAGTCAGTACCGAGGTGAAGGTCACGCCGTCTTCATCGTCGCTGACCGAGACATCATCGCCGGTGGCCGCCGCGTTGGGCTGGCCGTCGGTTTCCCCGTCCCGGGTTGCGCCCAGGAACGGGCCCGTTAATGCGTGACTGGCCCCCTCTTGAGACGAGAGCGTTGGGTACGGGCTGGGCGCGTCCCCGTAATCCAGGCTCGGCAAGGTGACCGTAAGCACGCCCAGGCGGTCGAGCTGCAATCCGTCCTCGCTGCCGTCCTGTCCGGCGCCTGTGTTCAGGTCGCCATACAGCCACGGTCCGTTCGGGCTGATGCGAAACCGGAGACAGTAATTATAGGTGCCCGCGTTCGAGACGGTCAGCGTTCCCCGGTATTCATCCACGCCCGGTTCGCCCGCCGCCGCGTCGTTCCAGCCCGGCGTACCCGAAGCCGTGTACCAGACTGTCCAGGTAGTGGGATTTGTTCCGGTGGCGCCGTAGCCCAGTTGGGCAATCATCCCGGCGTCAATGCCAGAAGTCAGGGTAGTAATACCCGCTTCAAGCACCCGGCCCGAGATGGCCGCCGTTTGTATGCCGGCCTCGATGTTGATAGTGGCCGGTCCCTGTAACCGGCACCAGTCCGTGTTCTTTTCGATGCAGGACTCATCGACCGGACCGTCGCAATCGTTGTCCACGCCGTCACAGACTTCTTCCGCGCCCGGATAGACCGTGTTGTCATTGTCGTTGCAGTCTCGTATCATGCAACCCTGACAGTAGGGCCATCCGTCCCCATCTCCATCGACCGTCAGTTCTTCGTCTGTTTGACCATCGCAGTCGTTGTCAATGCAGTCGCACAGCTCCGGAGCATCCGGATAGATGTCGGGAATACCCGGCTCGCAATCGCAGTCGTCGCCGGCCGGGTCCCCATCGGCGTTATCCTGCTTCGAATTGGGCAGAAACCTGCAATTGTCGCACGCGTCGCCAACACCGTCCCCGTCCGTATCCTCCTGCGTGGGATTGGAAACGGCCGGGCAGTTGTCCGACGCATCGGGTACGCCATCGCCGTCGGTATCCTGGGCGGCGGCCAGCGGCGCGCAGAGAACCGCGCAACATAATGCGGCCACCAGAAGCGAGCCGGCGCGCCACGAAACAGATGGAGAACAAGGCTGCACGTTACGGAATGAGAGTGAGACAGATTTCATGATTACACCCCTCCTCTCTCGTCCTGCGAGAGCATTAGACGTCATTCTGACGCTTCCGGGGCCCGCTGTCAAGACATTTTCGAAATCCGGTTCGGGCGTTCATGCCCAGGCCGCGCCGTCTCTTCGCGATGCGCCCGGTGCGTGGTATCGCCCCGCGCAATCACCCCGAAGCCGCGGGACCACCCCGCGGCTTGCAGCCATCCAGAAACAGGCCCGCCACATACGACTCGTTTCCCGGCACATCCCGGCAGCAAGGTTGGGCACCCGTGGCATGGGCATCTTGCCCATGCACACAGACTGCCTCAGCAACCCGCACGGGCGGGACGCCCGTGCCACCCGTGGCATGGGCATCTTGCCCATGCACACAGACTGCTTCAGCAACCCCCACGGGCGGGACGCCCGTGCCACCCGTGGCATGGCCTCAGTTCACCGGGACGCCCGCGGGCAGCAGCGTGCTCGACTCGAATCCGTTCACCATGAACGACTTCGCGATACCCTGCAGGTCGCCCGGCTGGCCCCACCACCGGATCACCAGCGAGCCGTTCGCCTTGCCGTCGTTCCCGTTTTCGGTGTTTACCGGGCGGTTGGGCACCGCGCGGCCGGCCGGCGCCTCCTGGCCGCGGGGCACGGAACTCGGGTCGTCCGCCACCGGCCGGAACGCCACCGTGGCGTTCCCGCCGACCACGAAGGCGCTGCGGTCGAACGGGCCGATGTACACCCCGTTTTCCGTGTAGTATTCCGCAAATCCCAGAAACGTCGCGGGCAGGTTGTTGTGCAGGAAGATGATGGTGGACATCTTGCCGTCCGAGGGCGGGTTGCCCACGGCGACGCCCGCATTGTCCACGAACCACGGAACCGCGAGCGTGCTTTCCGTGGTATTCTCCTGATATTCGCCCGGATTGAAAACGAGACCCCACGACTTCAGAGTCATCGAGCCGTCGCAGTCTTCGAAGGAGCAGTCCGAATCTATCCGCTCCTGCACAATAACCAGAAGCCACATTCCTTCCGTGGTACCGACACGAATAATATTATAGAAACTCATGAATGGACCGGATTGTGGCCCGTCGCCCAGACCAAGCATATTCATATCAGGATCATAGTAAGCGTCGCTGTGAAAAAAACAATTCTTATATGTTTGTGTGCTTGAATCACAGTAAAAGGAGAAAATCGTTTCGAATGCATATGTTAATTGAATCCAGTTGCCGTCCGGGTCAACTAAGTACAATTCCAGCCCCTGCCTCCACCTGCTACCCGCACCATCATCTACTATGGCTTTCTTGTTGCTTTCGAAATTCACAACGACCATCATGTTCATAAGTGTCGCCGAATCCTCCGGCGGAACCGTAATCTCCGAATGCCCAAGTTGCTGCTGTTCAGTTGTCCAGTCCGGGCAGTCCGCCACCGTGATGGGCGTATCGGCGGACCAGTAGGCCTTGGGCTGCGCCGATGACGCCGGCGCCAACAGGAGCAACCCGATGACGGCCAGCATCGCAACTTCGCTGAAACAACGCCTTCTTTCCATGATGAATCTCCCTGACCGGAGCGTGTATCCGCTCCCGGTCTCTGGTTTGTGTCCTTCTCTCCCCGAGAAAGACGCTTCCTCCATACCTCAACTTCCCCCGGCGCGCCGTTGCCGCCTGAAATCCCCGCTGCCGGAGATAGAGCATTATCCGTGCCAAACACTCCCTATCCGGCGCGGCTGCAGTTGCAAGATATTTGCCATCAATGGGTTAT
>JAGMZX010000219.1:0-1845 GCA_018005585.1 Candidatus Hydrogenedentota bacterium
GTCCCGGGTGGTGCGCGGCGGCTCGTGGTACAACGGTCCCGGGCGCTGCCGGTCCGCGAATCGCTACTACGCGAGCCCGAGCTACCGCCTCACGGCCTGCGGGTTTCGGCTGCTGCGCACCCCGTAGCCCTGTTGCCCTGTGCGCAGTTGCTCCTTGCCCTTATCGCGCGCGGAGCGCGTTCGAGTTCTTTCCGCGCGCGCATGCGTCGATATATAATGCGCCTGTGCCGTGGGGGCATGCATGAAGGAAGGGGACATGATGCATCGTCGATGGACTGCCGTTCTGCATGTGGTGTGGTTGCTGCCGGCAGTGCTGGCGGCGTGTTCGAGCGCGCCGGACGCGTCCGCCGCGGCGCAGGAGGCGTTGACCAGGGAAAAGCTGCTGCAGATGCTCGCGCCGCCTCCCGTGATAACCCGCGATGGGGGCGAGCGCAAGGCGGTGATCAGGCCCAAGGTCACGTCTGACGGTTACGCCGTGCCCGAGGCGTCGCCCTGCGCATCGCTATCGACCATCCTCTTCAAGCTGGATTCGGCGGAACTGCAACCGGAATCGGTCGAGCAGTTGAACCTCGTAACAGCCGCGCTGAACGAGGCCGGTATGAAAGACAAGCGCGTGCTGGTAGAGGGCCACACCTGCGAACTGGGCACGGGCGCGCACAACAAGACGCTTTCCGAACAGCGCGCCGCGTCGGTGCGCCGTTTTCTGGCGGCACATGGCGTGGACGACGCGCGCCTCGACACCGCCGGCTGGGGCGAGACGCGCCCGCGCTTCGGCGGCGAGGAAAACCGGCACCTGAACCGGCGCGTCGATTTCGTGATGCTGGAGAGCATGTCGGGCAAGACGCGCGAACCGCTGGCCCGCGGTCTGCGCCGGTTGGCCGCGCCGGCGCCCGGCGAACGCCGCTTCCTCGATGTGGCGTTCACGGGCCGAAGAAAGGCCGGCGGCCGCGACTTTCCGCTGGACCAGCCCCGGAACGAGCTGCAGTCCGGCGATTTCTACGGCATCGAGTTCAGCGTGTTCGAAGGCTGCCACGTCTATGTGCTTCACCTGGAATCACAGGGCACCGTTATCTGGCCGCTGGTCCAGTTCCGCCAGCTGGAAGGCGTCTGGTACTACTTCGCGGAAACGCAGAAGCTGCCGCCGGACAAAACCATGTACTTCCTCGACGAATACCCGGGCACGGAGGTCCTGGCCGTCATCGCCGCGCCCGGCCCCTTGGCCGATGCCGCCGCGGCCGCGGCCCTGTTCAAGCAGCACGGGGCCGGAATCACCGAACAACACGTGCGGACGGCCCTCGGCCAGCCCGAGGCGGAACTGTATCTCACGGTTATCGACCACAAGTAGCATGCTTCCGTATCGGTCTAAAAGATGACGTTCAGGCTTTCTTGAGGCGTCTCGAATACTGAGAACATTTTAAAAACCCTGATGGACTTGGGCTCAGGCCCGAGAACGTTCCAGTTGTCGTAATTGGGGAATCGCGTGATGAATCGGGAATGGAAGCGAACACGGACTTTCTGCTCATTGCTGGGATGGTTGTGCTTGTTGCAGCTTGTCGCAGGTTCCACCGAAGACCGCGGCGTGGGCGGAACCGCGGCACCTCCAGACGCATCAGGCAAGCGCGTGGCGCTCGTTATCGGGAACTCCGCCTACGCCTCGGCGCCTCTGCGCAACCCGGTGAATGACGCCAAAGCGATGGCCACGGCGCTCAAGCAGTGCGGGTTTGAGGTAATCGACAAGCTTGATTGTGACCTGCGCAATATGAAGGGAGCGGTGGATGATTTTGGGGCCCGTATCGAGGGTGTGGACGCGGCCCTGTTCTTCTATGCCGGACACGGGTTGCAGGT
>JAGMZX010000219.1:1945-6725 GCA_018005585.1 Candidatus Hydrogenedentota bacterium
GCGCTGAACATCCAAGACCTGCCCGTGGGCTCGGTGCGCGTGTCGGTCAATGCGGCCGGCTACGCGCCGCAGGAACAGCTTGCCGTCATCAAGGCAAACGAGTGGACACAGGTCGCGTTCACGCTGGAACGCGCGCAGACGGCGCGCCGCGAGGAACCGCGCCAGGAAAGCTCTGGAAGGCGCCGTAGATCGAAAAGGTCGGGTAACGAGGAAGAGCGGGCGCTGGCGGTGGCCGCGGAATTATGCCTATCCCTGGAGGTCAAGGATATAGAGAGGGCTATGATTTGCGTTGCCGACGATTTTGAGAACATTGAAGTCGGCGATAAGAATGGACTTCGCTACATGTTGCAGTCGGCCCTGGATATGGGCTATCTGGAAGATGCCAACTGTACGCTCAGTCAAGCCAGGGCGACGAAAGACGGCGGCGATGTCACCGTCTATCCCGTAGACCTGACTGCCGCGTTTGGGGCAATTACTCTTGAGCTGCGGATGCAAGAGCGCAACGGCGAGATGAGAATCACGGCATTTACGGCCTTGGGAATTTAGAACTGAAGAATAACAGGACACGCGGGCAAGGAGTATTCAAGAAATGAAGGGGCTGTACCGAATGGTTGTGTCGTGCCTTCTGGGTGCTATTCTGGTCAGCTGTCAGACCATTTCTCAAGGCCCCAAAAGCACCCTAAGGGTTGAATCTATTCCTACAGGCGCCCATGTAATCACTTCCACGGGATACAGCGGCGTAACCCCCGCCGATATTGAAGTAACCGGGGGCGGCGATTTTCAGGTCACGGTGGAGCAATCAGGTTACGAAAGTGTAACGATCCCCATTCACAGTTCTGAGGAGCGAAGGGGCTGGAGTTGGAAAGGTTTTGCACTGGCAGGAGTCATTGGGGGCGCTGCCGGACACAAAGTTCGGACGATCGAACCCAACATCGTCGAAGTCGAACTCGTCGCGTTGCCGCCCGAACCTGAACCGTCTACACCTGAACCGGTTGCACCTGAGCCTCCGCAGGATGCGGGCAAGCAAGAGGGGTCCCGTCCAAGCAGGTCCTGGGCGCTCGTGGTCGGTATCGCCGACTACCAGCAGGGCGGGCCGGATGGGCTTTCCAACCTCGCCTTCGCGGACGAGGATGCGCGGGGTTTTCAGCAGGCCTTGTTGTCTCAGGGCTGGGATGCAAACAACATCAAGCTCCTGGTTAACGAGCAGGCCACGAAACGCAACGTCGAGGTGGCGCTGGAAGCCTGGCTGACCAAGACCGAGCCAGAGGACCGCGTTGTATTGTTCTGGGCGGGCCACGGATTTCCCGACCCTGAAAACCCCGCTAAGGTGTACTTTGCCTGTTATGATACGGACATCAACGTGCCCGCGACGGGCTACCGCATGGACCGCGTGCGGCAAGCACTCGAAGAGCGCGCCGTGCGCAATGTCGTCATTTTCGCGGACACGTGCCACGCGGGCAAGCTCATTACTCGTGGGGACGGTGACCGCGCCATTTCGATCGTGCCTCAGCTGGAGAAAATGCGCAAGGAAGAACAGGTGCCCAAGGGCTGGATATTCATGGTCGGCGCAGAGACCGACCGGCAGGCCGTTGAACACGCTTCATGGACCCACGGCGCGTTCACGCACGTGCTCCTGAAGGGTCTGGCGGGAGAAGCCGACGGTTTCGAGAGCGCGGGACTTAAGGACGGCGTTGTCTCACTTGGCGAACTGCGCGCTTATTTGACCGCCACGATGCCCGACGAGACGCAAAAGGTTCTCGGTGTTGCCAAACATCCGCTAATCGTTACCAGCACTGGCGACCCGAGCATCTGGGAGTTGTCGTTGCGGGCGCGCTGAACAGACCCAAACGCGATGAGTGTAGAGAGCATCAGGGCTACCGCAAGAAAGGTTACGGAGTCCGCGACAACCGCAACCCGAGGTGCGCGAACCGGTAGTCCGGGGTGTCGCTGTAGCGATACGCTGAACGGCAGCAACCGGGATGATCGGCCCACGAGCCGCCACGCACCACCCGGGACACACCCGACGCCGGGCCCGCAGGGTCCGTCACGGAGCCGGACGGGTAAGCCCCAAACCAGTCCGAGCACCATTCCTTGACGTTCCCGTGCATGTCGTACAAGCCCCACGTATTCGCCGGGAAATTGCCCACTAAAACCGTATTCTCGCGGCAGACACCCTCACGGCCATTACCGTAGGTGTAGTTGCCGCGGTAGTTCGCCTGCTCCGTCGAAATCGTCTGACCGAAACAGAAAGGCGTCGTCGTACCCGCGCGGCACGCGTACTCCCACTGCGATTCCGTCGGCAAACGGAAACCACCCCGGCTCACGCGGCCGTTCAGCTTGTCAATGAACTCCTGACAATCCTCCCAGGATACGCATTCCACCGGCAAACGCGGGTCGAACGTGAGATGGCTCGGATTGTTCCCCATCACTCGCTCCCATTGGCCCTGCGTCACCTCGTACTTGCCTAACCAGAAGCCCTGGGTCAAGGTCACCTGGTGTTGCGGCTGCTCATGCCTGAACCAATCCGCTTCGGTGTTTTCTCCGCCGAACAGACGCGCCACTTTCTCAGGACTCTGGTCTCCGCCCATCAGGAATGTCCCCGGCGGTATCCACACCAGTTCCAGCGTTACCCCGCCACCTAGGTCCACCGTCTGCACATCCCCGGGCTTCGGCTCGCCGGTTGTCACCGTCACCTGCGGCGGCTGAGCGGGCGGCGCCGCTGTCGGCGGGCGGGGCGGCTCCGGCGGACGCACCACAGTGACCTTGGCCAGCACCACCGGCTTCTGCGTCCACTTGCCCGGCTCGATACTCACCGTCTCCGTATGTTCTTCGTAGCCTTCGGCGCGCACGGTCACCTGAGCCGTGCCCGCGGGCAGGTTCGACCGCTCGAACGGCTTGGACGATGTCGCCGTGCCCGCTTCACGGCCGTCAAGATAAATAGTCGCCTCCGGCGCGTTTACGGCCACCTGTAAATGCCCCAGCAGCGACGGCGCGGGCGGCGGCGGCGCGTCGGCCGCGGCTGCGACCTGCGGCGCCACGAAATAGAAGTCCGCGTTGAGGTTCGAACTGCGCCAAGGCTGTTGCGCGCTTTGGGTTCTGGCCACGACCTCCGCGCCGACCCGTTTCAGCACATCCTCGATTTCCAGCCCCGGCGTGGGCAGGTAGCGCACCAGGCTCTCCGTGTACAGGCTGTTCTGGCCGTCGCCGTCGGCGGCCACGCTGTCCGGAGCGGTGGAGAAGGCGATGACCGAGCCCTGCGCCGCGTTCATGAGCGCCAGTCCCTGAGTGGCGCTTCGGAAACCGCGCGCGAACGGGTTGTTGCGGCAGGCGTCGAGCACGACGACGTTGACCTGAGCGCCCGAATCCTCCATCTTCGCCAGCACCAGCCCCGCGTTCACGCATTTGAACTCGACCTCGCTCTCGCCCTTGATGTCCGCGTCCACGGGCATGAGAAAATTCGCGCCGCCGACCTGCAGCCCGTGGCCCGCGTAGTAGAACAACGCGACGCCCGCGCCGCGGATGCGGTCGCCGAACTCCTCGACCAATTTCTTCATCGCCTCGTAGGTGCAGTCGGTCCTCACGATGACGGCGAACCCGCACTGTTCCAGCACTGCCGCCATGGCCTTCGCGTCGTTGACCGGGTTGCGCAGCGGCGCCGACGCATAGGCCGAGTTGCCGATGACCAGCGCCACCCGCGCGCCGCTCGAAACCGCCGGAGGCGCGGCCGTGCCTCCGCCGCCGCGCTCCTGCGCTGGGGCAAGCGGCACAGCCAAAACGAACATCAGAACGATTGCGGCGATGCGACACCGGTTCATCAACGCGCCCTCCTTGCGAGGCAGTATATCTCATCGTTGCGCCGCGTGAATGGCTCCCAGCCGGGCGCCAGTTGGATTTCATCCAGGAAGAACGTCACCCGCTCCCGGTCGCGCCGCTCTGGACAGAGATTGAAGTATTCTTCCACGACCAGCTGCAGCTCGCCGGTCGTCATCTCCGCCAGGCGTTCATCCTCAAAACTGAAAAACAGCAGCGCGTCGCGCCCGCAGCAAGTCGGTCTTCCAGACACTGCCAAAGGAACTTCCGTCTTGCCGCTGCGGCGCATGCCCACGACGACCATCGCCTTGCCGGGGATGTCAGGAAGGCGTATGTCCCTGCGCGTATAGGTTGGGGCGGGCAGGGCCAGCGCATACGCAATTTTCTGCCGGATCAGCAGCCGTATTTCTCTTTCGAAGAAAGCCATATTTAACCTGAATCAACTTTCCTGGAGAGACAATAACAGGTCTTTTCCCAGAAACTGCAAGACGCCGCGCACGACTGCAAATGCCCGCTCAGCCGGCGCCGCCCTTGAAGCTCCGCGAGATTACGGTCACAACGGGGTCCATGCGCGCCTTGTCTTTCTGCGGATAGGTCATCTCGAACTGGATAATGACGTCGCCGGACATCTCCGCGCGAGCGTAGTAGACGTCGGAGCCGATGAAACCGGAGACGACGGACCAGTCTGAACCCGTTTTCTCGTAGGTTACTTCAAGGCCTTCTCTATCCTTCTGGGATTCCAGGATGTCCTTGAGGGTCTCATTGAGGACATTGAAACCTCCCCAGCACGTCAGGCGCACGCTGCCGTCGGCGGAGAGAAAGACTCGTCCGTCGCCGTTGAATGATTCCTCCTGCGGGACCAGGATGTCCGGGGGATAGGCGATTTCGTAGTCGAAACGCGCGTTGTGGTAGGTGTCAAAGGCGGCGGCATCCCGCTGTTCCGGCTGGATTTCGACGGGAGCGTCGCTCT
>JAGMZX010000220.1:0-2260 GCA_018005585.1 Candidatus Hydrogenedentota bacterium
GGCGTTCGCGGACAAGTGGAGCGATGACCACCTGGCGGTGCTGGCGAAGATCCGCGAGGCGATAGACAAAGGTGGACACTTTGCGCTGGCGATGCCCCGCGGCCACGGCAAGACGACGATTCTCAAGTGGGCGTTGCTGTATGTCATGCTCACCGGCAAGCGGCGATATGTGGTGGTCGTGGCGGCGACCGCGGAACTGGCGGGAGCACTCACCGACTTTGTGCGGGCGCAACTCATCGAAAGCCCTACCTTGCTGGAGCACTACCCACACGTCTGCCACTACGCCAAGGCCACTGAGGGGAAGGCCATCAAAGCTAAATACATGCTCCGACGCGACTTCAAGCCTCTGGGTCTGGGCTGGGGCAAGGCAACGCTCATCCTGCCGACGCCGATGGGCCGGGACGCCCCCTATCCGTCTGACGGAGCGGTGCTGGAAGGCCACGGGCTGACGGGGGCCATCCGCGGCAAGTGGCGTGACGACAAGGCGGGTCGGGTGCTGCGGCCGGATTTCGTGCTTCTGGACGACCCCCAGACGCGCGAATCGGCGGAGTCGCCGAGCCAATGCGCGATGCGCGAACGGATCATCATGGGCGACGTGCTTGGGCTGGCGGGGCCGCGCAAGAAGATCGCCGCCGTGATGCCCTGCACCGTGATCCGCAAGGGCGACCTGGCGCACCGCTTTCTCGACCACGGGGCGCACCCGGAATGGCAGGGGCTGACGTGCCAGCTTGTTCGGAAATGGCCGGACGCGCAGGACACGCTTTGGAAGGAATACGGAGACCTGCTGCGGGAAGGGCTGGCGAACGGCGACGGGCCGGACGCGGCGACGGCGTTCTATCTTGCGAACCGGGCGGCGATGGACGCGGGGGCGGAGGTGTCGTGGCCGGAGCGGGTGCGGGCGGGGGAAACGTCGGCCTTGCAGACGGCGGAAACGCTGCTGCTGGAAAGCGGGGACCAGTTCTGGGCGGAATACCAGAACGACCCGAAGGACGTCGCGGCCGGCCAGTACGAACTGACGGTCGAGCAAATCCTGTCCCACGCGAACGACCTGCCGCGGTTCCACCTCCCGTCCGCGGCTAACGTGCTGGTTGGACACTGCGACATCAATCGGAGCGGTCTGCACTGGTGCGTGGCCGGCTTCGACCAGAAGATGACCTGCCACGTCGCGGCATACGGGCGGCATCCGGGGCGCGGCCTGCTGTGGGGCGACAAGGCCAGCGCGCAGGCGCGGCAGCTATCCATCTACCGCGGTCTTACGGAACTGTGCGGGCAACTGGCCGGCGCGAAGTTCATGCGAGAGGGGACGGCCATCCTGCCGTCGCTTTTGCTGGTGGACGCGAGCTTCGAGAGCGAGACGGTCCACCGGTTCGCCGAGGCGGCTCGGTATCCGTTCCGCGTGGTTCCGGCCATCGGGCGGGCGGCGCACCGGTACAGGTGGGCGGCGGCAACCGTCGTCGGGCGGCCGGCCGAACAGGCGCACTACCAGCGCCCGCAGTCGAGGCATTGCCCATACGCGATGGCGAACGTCGACCACTGGCGCGAGGTGGCGCAACGGGCTTTCCTCGGCACGGCCGGCGAGCCTGGCGGCTGCACGCTCCACGCTGCGCCGACGCGGCGGGCTCACCTTCCGTTCGCGGAACACGTCGCGGCCGAACGGCTGGCGCAGAAGTACGAGACGCAGCTTGGATGGCGGTACGAATGGACGCACGCGCCAGGGGACGCATGGGACTGGGGCGACGCGCTGACGGGATGCTGGGTGGCGGCGGCTCTGTCGGGATTGTCGAGCAGCGGGATGTGCGAGGCGAAAACCAAGCGCAAGATCGCGGCCGTCGTCGGTGGCCGCCGGGTGGTGGCGGGAGAAACGAAACAAGGAGACGCAAATGGGAAGCAAGCAGAGAAGCAGGGCGGAGGAGAAGGAGCGGGAGGGATGGGCGGCGGCGCGGCGGCGGGCGCCGATAGGCCCAAGCATAGGGCGGTCATCGGGCGCGGTCGGTGGTGAGTCGGTGGCGACTCGCGATCCGGTGGCGGAGAACCGCGACCCGGTTAGGCCTTACGTGTTCAGGCACTACATTCCTGCACCGATGCCGGTCGTTTGTCCAGCCTGCGGGCACTCTACAAGGCAGGACAGCGGCCGACACGTCGATCCGGCGAACAAGAAGATTCTCGAATACCGGGTGTGCTGCAAGTGCGGGGAAAAGCTCGCGGCCGGCCGCGACATGACGGCGCGCGAAGTCGAGGCGCTTTGCACGCACGCGGACGG
>JAGMZX010000220.1:2360-6721 GCA_018005585.1 Candidatus Hydrogenedentota bacterium
GCGGGCGCGTGGGCGCTGGCTTTAACATCCGCGCAAACGCTCACCCTGCCGGCCGGGAGCATCCGGTTCGACGCCATCGCCACACAGACGGTCGGTGAGGCCGTCGCGCAGGTGGTGGCCGTCGATTCCGGCGTCATCGTCGTTTCGGCGTCGCCGCTGCTGGCGTCCAAGTGGGCGACGGTGCTCGAAAGCGTGGACGCGGCCATAGCGACGTGGGGCACGAGCGACCAGCGGAGCATGAGCATCGAGGGGATGAGCGTCAACTACCGAGACATCTCCGAGCTTCTGAAGCTCCGCGCGTTTTGCGTCCGCATGGTTGCTAGGGAAACCGGCAACCGCAAGCCATCCATTATCCGGGCTAGGTTCACATGACGGCCAAGGCCACCACCAGCAAAACAAAAAGCACGCGGGCCGGGAAAGCCGCTGTAGCCAAGCCCATCTCTTCATCGAAATCGAAGCACGTCGCCGTCCGCTCGTTCGCGGCGGCGCAGACCGACCGCCTGCTGGCCGGATGGCGGCTGGACGGCGGATTCAGCGCGCAGGAAATACGCGGCCAGCTCGCCACGATTCGCGGGCGTTCGCGCGAGATGGCGAAAAACAACCCGCACTTCAAGCGTTGGTTGCAGCTCATCTCCATAAACGTCGTCGGCGACGGGTTTGGCTTCAAGTCCACGCCGCACGACGGGTTCCCAGGCGCAAAGGATTTCCGGCTGGACGCGCTTGCTTCTCGTTTCATCGAGTACCACTTCTGGCGGTGGTCGACGTGGCGCGACCCGGAGACGAACCTGACGTGGTGCGACGCTACCGGGCGCAAGACGCTCGCCGAAATGGACGCGCTAAACGCCAAGACGGAGGCGCGGGACGGCGAGTATTTCATGCTTCCGCAGGTGGCCGACAATCCCTACGGCATATCCTTCCGCATCGTCCGGCCGGACGCCTGCGACGAAACCTATTTCCGCGAGGCCACGGCGACGGAGAATCCAGTCTATTGCGGCGTCGAACTGGATCGCCGCACCGGCGCGACGGTGGCCTATTATTTCCATTCGACGGACCCGAAGAGCGGCTACTACGGGAGGGGCGGGCCGCTGCTGCGCGTTCCGGCCGCGAAGGTGATCCACGGGTTCATGCCGGAGGACGAAGACCAGACGCGCGGGATTCCGTGGGGCCACGCGGCGCTCGTAAAGCTGAAAATGCTCGAAGAGTACGACAAGGCCGAAATCACGGCGGCGCGGGACGAGGCTTGCAGCGTGCGGACCTATTTCGCGCACGGCGACGATCCAGAAGGAATCCGCGACTTGACGCTTGAAGACTACGCCGACGAGGCGAACGCCTATATGCAGGAGAAGGAACCGGGGCAGGCGGAAGTCCTGCCGCCAGGCTGGGATTCCAAGGTCAACGTTCCGCAGCATCCGAACCGCGAGCTGACGGCGTTCAAGGCATCCATGCTGCGCGACGTGGCGAGCGGGTTCGGCGTCGAATATTCCAATTTCAGCAACGACTGGGCTGGCGTTTCGTTCTCATCCGTTCGCGTCGGGACCATCTCCGAACGAGACATGTGGACGCAGCTCCAAAATAAGTTCATCGCCCAGAACAAGTCGCCGGTTTTCCTCATGTGGCTCAAGTCGTTTTTGGGACTCGCCGTCAGCGGCACCTACCCGGCGGAGAAGTTTCCGAAGTTCGCGGAGCACGAGTTCCGCGGGCGGCGCTGGATGTGGGTGGACCCGATGAAGGACATGAACGCCGCCGACATGGCCGTTTCGCGCGGATGGAAGACGAACGCGCAGGTGGCCGCCGACTTGGGTACGGACTTCGACGACAACGTCGAGGAATTGAAGCGCGAGGAAATCGTCAAGGCCGGAGATACGAAGGAGGCCGTCCCGGTGTTGAACGGAGCGCAAATAACCGCCGCTCTGGAAATCATGCAGTCATACGCGACCGGAGGAATCGGAAAGGAAGCGGCCATTGCGCTGCTTACGGCGGCGGGGGTTCCGCAGGACGCCGCGATGAACATGGTCGGAAAGCAGAAAGTTGAAAAACCACATGAAGAAGAAAAACCAGCAACCGACGAAGAATAGCGAACCCGCGCCGTCCATCGACGCCCGCGCCATACGATACCGCGAGGCGGCGTTCGAGGTGCGCGGAGAGGGCGAGGAGCAGAGCGTCCGCATGAGCGTTTCGAGCGAGGCGCCCGTGCTGTCCTATGTGGACTTCAACGGCCAGTGGATTCGCGCCTACGAAATCCTCGACCACGGCGAGAAGTCAATCGACATGAGCCGTTGCAAGGACGGGCTTGTGATTTTGGATACGCACGGCGGCGACCAGATCGGGCTGATGAGCGTGGAGCTGAACGACCGCAAGATGGGCGGGCCGGTCGAATTTTGCACGGGCGCGAGGGCGCAGGAGATCAAGCAGGACGCGGTGCGGAAACTGCGGCGCAACACATCCGTGGGATACCGGGTGGACGCCGACAGCTACCGTCTCGAAGGCGAGCAGGACGGAATCCCGGTGGTTCGGGCGATGTCATGGATGCCCTACGAGGCGAGTTTCGTCCCGGTTCCGGCCGATCCGGGCGTCGGCGTGGGCCGTGCCGAGGCAGAAGTAAATAAACAAATCGCCGGACAACCCGGCAAGGAGACCAAGAAAATGGAACCCAAAGAAATGGCGGGCCTGTTCGCCCGCGCCGCCAAGTTCGGCATCGAAGCCGACAAGGTGCAGGAGATGATCGACGACGGCAAGGGCCGCGCCGATCTGGACGCGATGATCGTCGAGAAGCAGGCGAAGGACGCCGAGGCGCTCCGCAAGGACGCCGAGGCGCTCCGCAAGGAGGTCGAGGCGCTGAAGGCCCGCAAGCCGGAAGCCGCCCAAGCCACCAAGGCCGACATTGAGGCTCCCGCCGTTGTCATCGGCAAGGACCGCAAATATAGCGTGATGAACGTTCTCCGCAATCTCGCCGGCGAAAAGTCCGACGTCGGGTTTGAAACGGAAATCTCGCAGGAACTCGGCCGCCAGCGTGGCAAGACCCCGAAGGGCGTTATCATCCCCTTTGCGGCCCTTTCGCAACGCGACCTGTCCGTTAGCGGCACGTCGAGCGCGACCGTGGCGACCTACCTCGACAGCGCGAACTTCATCGACCTGCTGCGGACGAAGTACGTCATCGGGCAGGCGGGCGTGACCTTCATGCCCGGCGTGGTCGGCAACCTGTCGATCCCGAAGATGAGCGCTGGCGCGACCGCCTACCACGTCGCCGAGGGTTCGGACGTCACCGAAAGCACTCCGACGCTGGCGAACGTCACCGGCTCGCCGCACACCATCGGCGCGTTGGTCGACGTGACCCGCCGGATGCTGGAGCAGAGCACACCCGCCATCGAGGCGCTGGTTCGCACCGAGATCGAGGAACGCCTCATGCGCGGCGTCCAGATCGCGGTGTTCGCCGGCAGCGGCGAAAGCGGCCAGCCGAGCGCGATCACCAACGCGACGGGGATCAACAATCCGAGCGTGACGAAGGGGACTCCCACCTATGCGGAAATCCTGAACTTCCCCGGCAACATCATGGCGGACAACGCCGAGGCCGACGGGCAGAAGTTCATCATGACCGCAGAAGTTTGGGCGAAGCTGGCCGCGACGCTCGTCGGCGCGGACGGCGCACGCACGGTCCTCGATCCGGTCAGCAAGACCTGCATCGGCTTCCCGTACTTCACCACCGAGGACGTTCCCGCGAACAGCCTGTGGTTCGGCGACTGGTCCACCGTCGTGGTCCCCTTCTGGGGCAACGGCGTGGAAATCGCCAGCGACAACGCGAAGTTGTTTGCGTCCGGCGGAATCACCCTGCGCGCGCTGCTTGACTACGACGTCATGGTGCGACAGGGCGCGAAGCTGGCCTATAACACGGCCGTCACGTCCTAGTCAACCAACCAATGATGGCCCCGGCCGGTTGATTCCGGTCGGGGCCGCATAAGGAGAAACAACAAAGTGAAAAAGATCCTGATTTTCGCGCTGGTGGCCGCCGCCGCGCTTTCGGCGTTCGGCCAGTCCGACGCCAACCAGATGAAGTACGTGGAGATTCTTTCGCCCACGGCTTCTCTGTCCACGACCGGCACTACCGTCAGCGTAGCTGCATACAAGGGCAACGCGACCCTGGCCGTCCAGATGAGTCCGTACATCGCCGCCGCAACCTGCACCGTGACCATCGCCCATGCGTCGTCCACGACAGGAACTTGGTACACGGTGACGAACACCGCCGGCACGGCCGCGACCTTCTCGCAAGTCGGCCCGGCCACCACTGCGGTGCAGACGGTGAGCATCGACATGGCTAGGCTGAAACCCTACGTGCGGGCGGTTGTTCTGCAATCCGGCGAGGATAC
>JAGMZX010000221.1 GCA_018005585.1 Candidatus Hydrogenedentota bacterium
ACGGCGGATACTTGGGTTCGTGCCGCGCGTTCCGCGGCCGCAGGCATCGCCGCGGAAGACTTGGAGCCCTTGAGCACCGGGCCGGGAGACAGCGGAGCGCCCGCATTCGAGCGTGTCCGGCAGCATTTGAGCCGTGTGCGGAGCGCCAATCCGGATGCGCGGTTTGTCTATCTTATGGCGCTGCGCAATGACCAGGTGGTCTTCGTGGCCGACGCCGAACCGGAGGATTCGCCCGACGCATCCGCGCCCGGAGACCTGTATCCGGAGGCATCGCCCAAGCTTGTGGAGGCATTCGCTTCAGGCATCGCTTTTCTCGAGGGCCCGTTGAGAGACCGCTGGGGCGAATGGGTCAGCGGTTTTGCGCCGGTGCGCGATCCGGAAACGGGCAAAGCCGTCGCCATGCTCGGCCTGGATTGGGATGCCCGCGAGTGGCACCGCGAGATCAACATTTACCGCTGGTTCGGACTGATGTTGACCGTGTTCCCGTTGTTGCTGGCGGGCGCGGTGTTCGCCGGTCTGGTCCGCGTGGAACGGGTCAACCTTCTCTTGACCGAAGAGATGAAGGAACGCCGCCGTATTCAAGCGGAACTCGAGCGCCTGAGCAAGATGGACCCGCTCACGGGCCTGGCCAACCGGCGCACCTTCGACATGATGTATGACCTCGAGTGGCGCCGCGCCCTGCGTGCGCAGTTGCCGCTGTCGCTTGTCATGATCGACGTGGACTGGTTCAAGGCCTACAACGACCACTACGGGCACCAGCAGGGGGACGCTGCCTTGAGGCGTATCGGCGAAGCCATCCGGGACTCGGTTAAACGCGCGGGCGACGAACCTGGCCGGTATGGCGGGGAAGAATTTGTGGCTATCCTGCCCTCGGCGGGCCCGGAAGGAGCTTGCCACGTGGCGGAGACAATCCGCGCCAATGTCGAGGCCTTGGCAATTGCGCATGAGGCAGCGGGGCACGGTTCTTGTCTCACGGTCAGTGTCGGCGTGGCGACTGTGATGCCGACGACGGCGGATGCTCCGGGGACGCTGATAGCGCGGGCGGACCAGGCGCTTTACCGGGCGAAGAGTGCGGGCCGTAACCGTGTCGAGCGCGACCTGCCCTGACTTTTGGCCGCGGGCACGACGCTCCGGGCGCGGCGCTCATCCGTGCAGAAAGAAGGCGCGCAGCACCTGAGCCAGACGCACGGACGCCTCTGCGGCGGTTTTCAGAACGTGTTCGTGGCTGAGCGGCCGCGTCGCGCAACAATTGTTCGTGATGCAGGAGACCACGCCCGCCGCGATGCCGAGTTCCTGGCAACGGGCTAGTTCCGTCGCGGCGCTCATGCCAACGGTCGCGCCGCCAGCCCGCCGCAGCGCCTGGACCTCTGAACGTGTCTCGTAACACGGGCCGTGCATCCACATGTATGGTCCCCGGTGGTCGCAGCCCGCCACGGTGAATTCCGTCCGCAATGCTTCCGGCAGCGCAAATGCGCGGAAGGGCCACGGGATCACTTCCGTTGCGGCGCACAATTGGCCCGGCTCCATCTCGGGACGCAGGCCGCCCGCGGCGTTGGTGAACACGATTGTGCGTACGCCCATTTCGTACAGCGTGTCGAGGGGGCGCACGCAGCGCGCGAAATCAAAACCCTCGTAAACGTGAAATCGCCCCTGCTGCACAATGACCTCGCGCAGACCACAGCATCCGCGCAGAAACACGCAGGCGTGGCCGGCCACGCCCGGCGCCGCCGGCGCGCCGCAAGCGTCCGGATGGGAGACTCCGCTTTCTCCTCCGGCGCGGAAGGGAATCCATTCGTGGACTTCGTCGAGCATGCTCGTCAGGTCAATGCCAGAACCGGCGACGGCGGCGACCAGGCCCTGCGGATTCATGAGAGCCACGGCGACGGCAACAGACGCCGTTCATACAGCTGAATCGCGTATTCGTCGGTCATGCCCGCCACGAAATCGACAGTCCGGCGCTCGATGCTCTCCGCGGTGTCGCCCGCCAGGATTTCAGGCGTCGGTTTTCTCAGCAGATCAAAGTACAGCGCCTCCAGCATTGCCTTTGCCTTGCTGATCTCTGCGTCGATGGCCGGGCAAGGGTAGACCTCGCGATACAGATAGTTCCGCAGCTCGTTGATCGCGCCGAGCACTTCGGGTTCGACGCCGGCCCGGCCGTCGGCGCTGCCGGCAATCAAGCCGGATACCATGCGGTCCAGCCGGTCCGACGTGGTGCGCCCGAGCGTGAAGACCGCGTCCCGAGGCAAGTCCTCAATCGAAATCAGGCCTGCGCGAACGGCGTCGTCGATGTCGTGGCTGATGTAGGCAATGGCGTCGCACAGGCTGAGTATTTTACCTTCCAGTGTCGCGGGACGGTCTGTCTCCTTGCCAAACAGGATCGCTTTTCCGTGGGAATGCCACAGGATGCCGTCCAGCACCTCCCAGGTCAGGTTCAGGCCGGGGTTGCCGTCGCGGTGCTCCAGTTTGTCCACGACGCGGTGGCTCTGTTCAAAGTGGCGGAACCCCTCGTCGAATAGTTGGTTGAGCACGGCTTCGCCCGCGTGGCCGAAGGGTGTATGCCCGAGGTCGTGACCCAACGCGATGGCCTCGGTCAGGTCTTCGTTAAGAAAGAGGGCGCGCGCGGCCGTCCGCGCTATCTGCGACACTTCCAGCGTGTGCGTGAGGCGCGTGCGGTAATGGTCCCCCTGCGGCGCCAGGAAGACCTGTGTCTTCCGCTTCAGCCGCCGGAAGGACTTCGTATGCAGAATGCGGTCGCGGTCCCGCTGAAACGCCGTGCGGTACTCGTGTTCCGGTTCGGGTATCTTGCGGCCGCGCGATGCCGCGGAGAGCGCCGCGTGGGGCGACAGGATGTGCCGCTCCCGCTCCTCGACCTGTTCGCGAATCGTCATGGACGGTCCTTGTGTTGCAGGAGCGGATCATACCGGGGCCGGCGCGTTGGGCGCCAATGGGTGCAGGCCGGCGACCTGCGCGTGCGAAAACGAAACGGGCAGGAGAAAGTCCCCTGCCCGTCTGGCGGTCTCGCGCTGTGTCACTTCCTGCGGCGGAGGGCGGCGGCTGCGGCGGCCGCGATCGCGCCCGTAAGCAGTGCAAGGCCAATCGCGCCGCCTGCGGGGATGCCCGCGATGACAACAAGCTGCACCGCCGCCGATACAAGGGTCTCTTCCGCGTCGGATACCTCGACCCAGTACGTACCCGTGTCGCCGAGTTCGGTTTCTTCGATGGGATACACGGGCGCGTTGGGGCCGGTGGTTTCGGCGATTTTCGCGTCCGTGTCGCGCTTCCACACGTAGTCCAGCCCGCGCAAACCGCCAGAAACGACCACGGAGAAGGTGAACGGTTCCCCTTCGCGCACTTGGCCGCCTCGGGGCTGTGTCTCGAACGTCATATGGTCCGCGAACACGAGTTCGGCAAGGTCCGACTCTTCCGAACGGATGCCGTCCGTTACGGTAAAGAAATAACTGCCCGAATCGGCAACCGTCGGGTCCGTAATCGTGTATTCGGGCCCGCTGCCTATCGAGACGGGCAGATAGCCCAGGCCCTCGTCGAAAAACCACTCGAAGCTGAGCGTATTCAGCCCGCCGGATGCGGCCGCCAAGAGCGTATAGTCGCCCTCGTCCACGTACCGGTCTTGTCCTGTTGGCTGCTGCGTGATTTCGATCGGCAGGCCAAAGCGGACCGTTGCGGTCACGGAATCGATGCTGCCCACGCTGTCGGTCGCGACGCACCAGTAATCGCCGGTGTCGGCAGGCGACGGACCCGCAATGGTGAGACTGCCGCCATTGCCGGCGCGCGCCGCGCCGCCGCCGAGGCCGTCGTCGAACCACCATTCGAGCGTGACGGGCCCTTCTCCGCCGGCCGTTGCCGCCGTGAGCGTGTAGTCGCCCTCGTCGGTGTACCGGGCCGCGCCTGCGGGTTGTGTGGTGAATACCAGCGCAGCGTCGCGTACCATCACCGAAGCCGGGTCGGACGTCACCGCGTCTGTGCCGTTATCTTCGACCGCGAGGTCGTAGACGCCCTCATCCGTCTCGGCCACGGCGGTAAGCACGAGCACTGCGGCGCCCGGTTGCGCTTCCGGCGGCAGGGCAATGCCGTTCTTGCGCCACGTGTGGATCAAGGGCGGGATGCCGCCCGTTACCGCGGCGGTAAGGGTCACGTCCGTGCCTGGGTTCACCCCCGCGCCAACGGGCTGCATCGCGATGGCAAGATGCGGGTACACTGCAAGCCGTCCTTCGCTCGAATTGCGCGTGGTCGGCGGCGTGTCGGTATCCGTAACCGCGCACAGATAAAGACCGGGTTGCAGTGGCGGCGTCAGGTTGAGCGTGTCGGTGGTGGGCTGTGGGATGGGCGGTGCGAGTTGATTGACGAGCACGCCATCCTTGTACCACGCATACGTGTACGGCGGCACGCCGCCCGACGCCGTAACCTGGAACGGGACCAGCGCCGCGTCGTTATACACGCTCGCGTCGTTCGGTCCCGCCACCGCCAAGGGCGAGTTTACCGCGATCGTGGCCGCCGCCGACGTGGCGCGGCCGTAGGGAAATACGCCGAGGGCATCTGTCACGACAACGTCGTAGTCCCCGGCATCCGCGCCCGATACGGGCCCGACGGACAGGAAGGGATTGTCTGGCGCACCGAGGCTTAGGGCGTTCTTGCGCCAGTCATAGTGCAGCGCGCCCTTTCCGCCCAGCGCGAACACATTCAGCACGTACGTTTCACCTGCCAGCAGCGTCGCCCCGGCGGGGTGCACCGTAATGTCGATTGGCGGATCCACCGTCACCACCGACGCATTGTCGCCTGCCTCCGAATGTGTCATGTCGGTGACGTACACCTCATAGGTGCCTGCATCGTCGGCCGTGACGGACGGGATTTCGAAGATGTTGCTCGCGCCGACACCCACGACCACGGCGTCGCGCAGCCAGAGATACGTCTTGTTGCCGGAGCCGCCGACGACTGTCGCGGTCAACGTCAATGTCTCGCCCACGTAGAGGTCCGCTGTCTCCGGCGCGAGGATGATGTCCATGCCAACATCGACGGTGACCGCGCGCGTGTTCTGCACGCAAGTTGTCCATATTTGACCGCTGGGAATGGTTCCGATGTTGTAGTTGGGCGAGCCTTGTATCCGGAGCACTACCTCCGTGGCGTCGCCGCCGCCGTTATTGACCAGGAAGATCTGCCGGAACCCCGAGAAAGGCGTTGAAACGCCGAGGTCCACCACTTCGAGCCGGTCGACGCCTGGCGTCACCACCTGGGCCTTGTTCCAGAAGTTCGCTTCGCAGAAGCCGCCCGTGGCCGTGCCGCCTTGCAGTTGCGGGATAAGCGGCACGGACACGCCCGAGTTATACGGCGCGGGCGCCCGCAGCACCGCATTATTTGTGACAGTGCCGGTTACAATGTTGTCACTGAAGGCAGGCAGCATGATTTGCGCGGCCGCAAGGTTGGTAACCGTTGTGTATCGGCCCGTCAAATCGCTTGTCGAGACAACCGAGTGATTTTCGCATGTAATGCTGCCGCCGGCTGCCAGAACCACCGACCCGTGCAGTTTCACCATGCCGGGCGCGGCGAGTCCGCCCGCGCCGCCGCCGCCGGACGCGCCGCTCGAACCGCCCAGACCACCGTCGCCGCCTCTGCCGCCAGTGCCGCCTTTTCCACCTGTGCCGCCAACGGTCGCTGTAGGCCAACATACAGAATAGACTAGAGCATTCCACCATCCCGTGCCGCCGCCGGTTCCATTCGGGCCAGTCAATCCGTCATTGCCGGTGCCGCCGGAGGTACCGGGTTGCGCCGCGCGCGCACCTTCGGCAGTGCCCGGTGCGCCGGACGAAATGTCGATAGCGCCGCTGAAATCCGTCAGGCCGCGGGACGAAAGCACCAAGACTCCGCCGCCGTTTCCGCCATCGGCGCCGCGGCCTCCGGCCAGCGCCGTGCCGCCCGCGCCACCGTTGGCGCCGCTGCCGCCGGTACCGCCCGCGCCGCCCGCGCCGCCGGGGCCGTCGGCATTCGTGCCGCAAATCACGTAGCCAGTGTTGTACGAGAGGCCGCCGCCGCCGCCGCCCCCGCCGCTCGAACCGCCGCCGCCTTTCCCGCCGCCTTGGCCGCCCGCGCCGCCGCCGCCGCCGCCGCCGCCGCCGCCGCCGGGTCCACCCGCAAGGGCCAGGCTGCTGGCGTTGCCGCCATTTACGGCGTTCGTCGCGGGAACTTGGCCTGCCGCCCCGCTGTTGCCCGCGGCGCCTTGAGTTCCGGCGCCGCCCGAATTGCCATCTGTGCCGCCGATGCCGGAACTGCCATTGTTGAACGCCACGGGCCCGCCGCCGCCGCCGCCACCGCCGGAATCCACGCGGCCTGTTCCGCCATTGGCACCGGTGCTCGGCGTGCCCTTTGTACCGGCTGCGCCGCCTGCGCCGCCCGTACCCACGGCGCGGAATCCCGGATGCCCGGCGTCGCCGGCGCTTCCGTTGGCGCCTTCGATACCTGTGTAGCCGCTGCCGCCGTCCGAGCCGCTGTTCCGTCCGCCGCCCGTTGCGCCAGCGCCCAAACCGTTTCCGTAGTCCGTGAACCAATTGGGCGAACCGGCGCCGCCCCCTGGGCCCGAACCGCCTGCTCCGCTGGTGTTGCCGCCGAGACCGCCCGCGCCGCCCGCGCCGCCGGCACCGCCGCTGCCGCCCTGGCCGCCGCCCGCACGCCCGCCAATCGCCCCGGAGACGCTGACCTGGG
>JAGMZX010000222.1 GCA_018005585.1 Candidatus Hydrogenedentota bacterium
CTGGCCACAACCTGCACGGCCGAATCGCCCAACGCAACCGGCGCCGCGGCGGCCGCGGCGCGCGGCACGGCCTGGCCCGTCGCGAATTCCCAGTCGCTCGCGAACACGTCCTCTATGTCCCCAACCGCCGGGCCGCGCAGGAACACGGCGCTGTCAAGAAAACGCCGGGCATCGGGGCGCGGACCCATGAACCGCCCGTCGAGATTCATGCCGCCGACCATGGCCGCCCGCCCGTCCACGATGGCGATTTTGCGGTGATTGCGAAGGTTCGCGGACCAGCGCCGCCGGACCGGCAGCACGGGCAGGAAATGACCGATTTCGCCGCCCGCGTCGCGCAAGGGCCGCACGAACCTGCGCTTCGTCGTGAGGCTGCCGAGCGAATCGAGCAGCAGCCGCACCTGAACCCCCTGAGCCGCCTTGCGCGTCAGGACTTCGACAATGCCGCGGCCGGTCTCATCGCGCCCGAGAATAAAGACCATGATATGGATCGCGCGCTCCGCGCTTTCGAGCAGCGCGACCAACTCGGCATACGCGCTTTCCCCGTTGAAATGCAGCGTCACCGCGTTACCCGCGCGGCGCGGCGGCATGCCCGCCGCCTGGAGCACCCGCTCCGTATCGCGCGGCATGCCCTCGCCGTAGCCACAGGCCGCCCCGACTTCGTAGAGCGCGCATTTCCGCTCCATGCGCCGACCCAGCTTGCGCCCGCTGACGAGCAGGTAGAGCGGCACGCCGGCATACGGAATGAACACCATGGCGAGCAGCCACGCAATCGCGCCGCCCGGCCGCTGGTGCCCGCGCGATACGCGCGCCACGAGCGTCAGCGCCAGAAAGAAGACGACGACCGTGAGCAGATGCTCAACCATCAAGGCATAGAGCGTGCTGATAGGCGCCTCCCGGCGGCGCAGCGGCCGCACTCACGCAGTAGTCTATTGCCCCCGCCCATGCAGAGCAACCGGCAGATGGTCCCCGGCCCTGTGCCCCGTTACGCCGTTTCCATCCCTTGGGCGCGCCCGCGCGATTTCAGGATCCGGTACTCAAAGCTGTCCACGAGAGCGAGGTAGGATGCCGTGATGATGTTCTCGGAGACGCCGACGGTGTTCCAGAGGTTGCCTTCGTTGTCGGCGGACTCTATGAGCACGCGGGTCTTCGCGCGAGTGGCCTCCTTGCCGTCGAGAATACGCACCTTGTAGTCTTCGAGGCGCACGTCGCGCAGCTCGGGGTAGCGGCCTTCGAGCGCCTGCCGCATCGCCTTGTTCAACGCGTCAACGGGGCCGTTGCCTTCCGCTACCGTGTGGTATTGCTGGCCGTCCACTTCCAGTTTGACCGTCGCCTCGGCGAAATCGGCGGCCGCGGTGAAGCGGTGCCACACACCCGCATGATAACGCAAGGTCTTGAAGAAGCGCTGGTGCGTGCCGGTGGCGCGGCGGATTTCCAGTTCGAGCGAGGCATCGGCGCCCTCGAATTCGTAGCCTTGATTCTCGAGGTCCTTGATCCGGGCGAGAATCTTCCGGGTCTCGGGCTGGTCGCGGTCAAGCGGGATGCCGAACTCCTCCGCCTTTTCGAGCAGGCTCGAACGCCCCGACACTTCGCTCACGGCGATGATGGTGCGGTTGCCGATTTGCGCGGGGTCCACGTGCTCATAGCTCGCCTTGAACTTGCGCACGGCATCGGCGTGCATGCCGCCTTTGTGCGTGAAGGCATCGCGGCCCACGTAGGGCTCGAAGTCGCGCGGCGACTGATTCGCCATTTCCGCCACGAAATGCGACACGTGCCACAGCCGCGCCAGCTGCTCCCGCGTGACCACGTCCAGCCCCATCTTGATCTGAAGATTTGGGATGACCGTGCACAGGTTCGCGTTGCCCGTGCGCTCCCCGTAGCCGTTAATCGTGCCCTGCACCTGGTCCGCGCCTTCCACCACGGCCGCGAGCGCGTTCGCCACGCCGCAGCCCACGTCGTTGTGCGTGTGGATGCCCAGCCGCGCTTCCGGAAGCGCGCGCCGCACCACGGCGGTGATCCGCCCCACATCCGCGGGCAGGCTGCCGCCATTCGTATCGCACAGCACCAGCACCTCAGCCCCGGCGTCCATGGCCGTTTTCAGCACTTCCAGAGCGTACTCCTGACTTTCGCGAAAGCCGTCGAAGAAATGCTCCGCGTCCAGAAATACCCGTTTGCCGTGCTGCCGCAGGAAATCGACGGATTCCCGCACGATCTCCATATTCTTCTCGAGGGGCACGTGCAGCACCTCCCGCGTGTGCAGCGGCGAGGTCTTCGCAAAGATAGTGACAACTTCCGTGCCCGCCCCAACGAGGGCGCGCAGATTGCTGTCTTCGTCCGCGCGCGCGCGGGGATTGCGCGTGCTTCCGAATGCGGCCATTTTCGCGTGTTTGAGTTCCATATCACGAGTGCGTTCAAACAACGCGACTGCCTTCGGGTTCGCGCCGGGCTGTCCGCCTTCAATGTACGCCACGCCCAGTTCGTCCAGTTCGCGTACGACGCGCAACTGGTCTTCGGAAGAAAACTTGATGCCCGGGCCCTGCGCGCCGTCGCGCAGCGTCGTATCGTAGATTTCAATGCGTCTTGTCACGGTGTTTCCAGCTTCGGTTGTGTTCAGAACAGGTCGACAAAGGAAGCAGGGGCGGAGAACAGAATTAGAGACTCGGGCCGGCCGTTCCGGGACCGGAATCAGGCGCAAGCCACCTCGGACTTTCTTGACAGTCTCGTTTCAGCTTCATGCCGCATGTCTCGTCGTTTTGCTTGCCGGTCTCTATCCTCGTGTGAACCTCGGGCCTTATCCCGTATTTCCCTGTTCCCTCAAAACGCCATCCGCGCCTCCTGTAGCATATGTTCCACCAGGCGGTACCCGTCGCGCAACGCAACGCCCGTTTGCGCCGCGTCCCTCTCCGAATACGCTTGGGCGCCGCAGCGGGTCACGCCCGCGCCGCACAACGCGAAAGGCGTCGCGTCGCCGTAGTGGCCTTTCGTGCTCAACAGCGTGAAATGGTCCGGCGCCACGAGAAGCCGAGCCTCGGGATTGCGTTCCACGTAATCGAGGAATGGCGCGACAACCTTCGCGTCGAAATCCTCGATGGCCTGCATCTTCAGGTCGAGCCGGCCCTGGTGGGCCGCCTCATCCGGCGCCTCGACGTGTACGTACACGAAATCATGCCTACTCAGCGCGTCCATCGCGCCGGAAACCTTGCCCGCGTAGTTGGTGTCCAGCCAGCCCGTGGCGCCCGGCACATCAATGACTTCAAGGCCCGCCAGCACGCCCAGACCCTTTACCAAGTCCACCGCCGAAATCACCGCGCCAGACAGTCCGAACTTCTCGCGATACGGGGTCATCTTCGGCGAGGTGCCCTGACCCCACAGCCACGCCGAAGTCGCCGCCAACTTGCCCGCGGACACGCGCTTCCGGTTCACCGCGTGCCCCGCCAAAACGCCCTGGGACCGCTTCATGATGTCCGTGATACCTGCCGCCGCCGGACCCTGCGGCCAGTAGCCCGCGTGCGGCTGGTCCATGATGTTATGCGGCGGTGTGCACTCCGTCGCGACGAGGTCCTGGACGCTTGCCCCCGCGCCCGCCGTCACGACCGCGAGGTGCCGGTAGGAGACACCCGAGTGAAAACGGACCGGGATCGACGGTGACAGGATCTCGTCGAGCGATGCGATAATTGCCGCGCCTTCTTCGCTCGTGATGTGGCCCGCCGTGAAATCGCGCATGACCCCGTCTTCCAGCGTCACCAGATTACAGCGGAACGCGACTTGGTCCGGGGCCAGAGCGATGCGGCGGCTCGCCGCCTCGATCGGCGCGCGCCCGCAGAACGTCGCGCGCGGGTCGTAGCCGAACAAGGAAAGGTTGCCTATCTCGCTGCCTGCGGGCATGCCCTCCGGGATCGGCCAGTAATTGCCGGTGGCGCCGCGTTGCACGACCCGGTCCATGGCCGGAATGCGCGCAGCCTCGAGCGGGGTCTTGCCGTCCAGCGCCGCATGGGGCAGGTCTGCCATGCCGTCGCCGACGAGAATAATATACTTCGCGCTTGCCACTGAATATACCCCTTGACGTTTGGGTGCCAGTTGAACAAAAATACCACACGCGTGGCCAGAAATCAAACTATCCAGTTGGAATGAAACACTTTGCGCGAATGGAACATGCCCCACGGAAAAATAAGAATAATATGAAATCTACGATTATTGACAGAGAAGTAACGAGGTTGCTGGCGGAGAGCCAGATAGGCGTAACGCCGGGTATGGAGCAGCAACTCGCAGCGTATCTGGACTTGATACGCGAATGGAACGACTTCGCGGGACTCGTTGCGCCGGGTGACTTGGCTTGTCTGGCGGAAGAGCACTTGGCCGACGCAGTCAGTTTGGCGCCGTGGGTCCGGGCATACTGTCCGCCCGAAGGCACGCTGCTCGATATCGGCAGTGGGGGGGGCTTTCCCGCGATTCCGCTGAAGGTGCTGCTGCCGGCGCTTTCGTTGGTGATGGTGGAACGCTCGGCAAAGAAGGTTGGGTTCCTGCGCAAGGTCATCGGGGCGCTGCGGTTGCCTTGTGTCGACTTGCGGCATGGGTCGTTTCCGGAAGCCGTGGAGCAGATGCATGCGGACGTTATCACGGCGCGCGCTGTGGAAAAGCTGGCACATTTGGGCAAGGCGCTGACGTCGCGGATTGCCGGGGGCACCGTATATCTCTGTCAATCAAGGGTTAACGCGATCCCGGGACTCGAGGTGTTCCACGTGGAACGTGTGGATGACCTGTGGACAACCAGAGGGTTACGCCGCGGTGCCCTCCATCTCGTGCGCCGCCCCTGACCCGTCCCCGTTCCACGTGGAACCTGCTCGTTCACCCCTCAGCGCGACGCTGTGCCAGCGTCACCGTATACCCTGCAGGGTCGACCACGTCGCACTCGTCCAGACCGTAGAACGTCGCCCGTACCGGGCTCACCTCCTCGCCCCGCTCCGACAACGATGCATGCAACCTCTCCAGTTCGTCCGTGACCAGGTAGAGGATCACGCGGTCCCGATCCTCCAGCAACGGCGGCTCGTCTCCTTCCGCCGCCGGACTGTAGAACATGACCTCCGCTCCTCCCGAACGCAGACGGCACCATTCCAGCTCGCCCGCCTCCTGATGACTCCCGACCGCCTCGAATCCCAGCGCATCCCTGTAGAAAGCCACCACTGCATCCAGGTCTTCCACCGGTAACAACGCAATACATTTCCGGTATCCCATGGCTTCTATCCTTTCAGTCCCGTCAGCGTCACGCCTTGAATAAACTGCCGCTGCGCCGCGAAGAACAGCACAACCACCGGCAGCGTCATCAGCACCGCGGCCGCCATCATGACACCATGCTGCACGAGCCAAACCATGATTGCCTGCAACGCGAACAGCCCCAAGCTCAACGGGTACAACTCCTGCTTCGCGATGTAGATCAGCGGCCCCATGAAATCGTTCCAGACCCAAAGAAACGTGAAGATGCCTATGGTCGCCAACGCCGGCTTGATAAGCGGCAGGATAATTCTGGTATAAATCGCCACGTAGCCGCATCCGTCAATCTTCGCGCTGTCCTCAAGCTCGCGCGGGATACCGAGCATGAACTGGCGCAACAGGAAGATATAGAACGCGCCGCCGCAGAATGCGGGAACCCAAAGCGGGCGCAGCGTATTGTAGAATCCCACCGTCTTGAAGATCAGGAACAGCGGAATCATCGTCACCTGCGGCGGAACCATCAGTGTGGCCAACATCGCCACGAAGAACAAATCCCGCCCCGGCCAGCGCAGCCGCGCAAACGCAAATGCGACCAGGCTGGACGCCAGAACCTGCCCCAGTATGTTCAACGCCACCAGCACGAGGCTGTTCCACACATATCCCCACAACGGCACACGCCGCAACACGTCGCGATAGTTTGCCAGGTATTTGTTCCAGAGCCGCCCCACCGCGCCCGCGTCCCGGTATTCAATCGTGATCAGCGCCCGGCCCGGCAGGGATGCATCCGGCGCCCCGCATTCTTCCAGTACGACCCAGTTCCGGTAATCGACCCCGCGGTCCAGCTCGCTCGCAACCTGCCAAGTCGACTCCTGCCAGCGGTCCGTCCCCGCATAGGCCGCCTCCCGCGCTCTCAGACGCCGCGCGGGCGCCATGCCTTCCCCGGGCAAGTCCAGCGTTATCCTGATTTCGTGCCAGGAACGGTCCCCGTGATTCGTCACGCTCACTTTGCGGAACAACGCCGGCGAAACGCCCAAGGGCACGTTCAACCGCACCCGGAACGAGTCTCGCTCCCGAAAACTGTAGAATATTTCTTGCGCAGGCCGCGGAACTGAGCGCGCTTCGCACCGCGCATCCCCCTCCACGGCGAAAAGCACCTCGCCCCCGTCCGCATCTCCCGCCACCCCCGCCCACGGTACCTCACGCGCCTCCCCCAGCCCGACATGCGCCCGGTCCATCTTCCAGGAAACGAACAGTATCTCCGACAGAGCGACGCGCCGGTACACGGCGTCGAATACCTCCTGGACCAGGTCCGCCGTCAGACGCGTTTCGTCTGTAAACCAGGCCGCCGCCGCGTCCGCGCTCTCCCGGAAAAG